>NZ_JBEXWB010000153.1:0-14409 GCF_040629645.1 Streptomyces sp. NPDC005899
CCCGGCCCCCGCGAGGACCGACGCCGGATTGCGAGCTCTGGACGAGGCCCTGCTGGGAGCGGCGACGGTGTTCGACCGCCCGGGGGACGTGTCACCGCGCGTGGGGCGGACGGAGCCGTACGGCGCCGTCCTTGCCCGGGCGTGGAGCGCCGCGGGCCGTGAGTACGGCCTGCGGGTCGCGCTGTGCTGTGCCACGAGCACGGCCGTGGCCCAGGCACTGGGGCACGGGCACTGGTACTGGCTGCCCGCCACCACCGTGTTCCTCGTCAAGCCTGACCTGGGTCCGCTGGCCTCCCGGGTGCTGTGCAGGGCCGTGGGGACCGTCGCGGGGGCCGGGGTCTTCGCGGCCCTCGCCCTCCTGCTGTCCGGTCCGCTTCCCCTGGTCGCGGTGGTGGCGGCGTGCGGGGCGCTGCTGCCGGTGGCGACGCGTCACTTCGCGGCGCAGACCGCGGTGGTCACCGTGCTGGTGCTGGCCTTGGTCCGTCTGGGAGGTGAGCCCTCCGCCTCGTGGGAGCGGATCGTGGAGTCCCTCCTCGCCTGCGCGACGGTTCTGCTCGTCGGGCACCTGCCGCTGCCCGGGCGGCGGGGGCACTCCGTACAGGCCGCTGTCGACACGGCGGTGGGAGCCGCCCACCGGTACCTGGTGCACGTCCTGGAGTCACCCGGCGACCCCGCGACGCGCGGGGCGCTGCGACGCGACGCCTACAGATCGCTGGGTTCGGCGCGTGCCGCGGTCGACCTCTCGGCGGCCGAACTGCCGTCGGTGGCACGGCACTCCGCGGGTTCCTCGGAGGTCGTGCGCGCCGTCGAGCGACTCGTCGACACGACGACCGCGTGTGCGGTGCAGCTGGCCGGACCGTCTTCGGAACTGCCCCCGTCCCATGCCGTGCGGCTCGCCGCCCACCTGTCGGAGCTCGACCGCTTCCGTCCGGCCGCGGGCCGGTCCGTGGTCGTCGCGTGACCGGTCCCGGTTGCCACGTTCCCCCCTGCGGTCCCGCGTCGGCCGTGTGCCGTCACCCGGGTGTCAGCGGGCGCGGTCGTCCGCCGCGAGGAAGGCTCCTCGCTGCTGCTCCCGAGTTCGCTCCTGGGGGCGTCCGGGAGTGACTCCGGCACGCACGCCCCCCGGTCGTCGCGCACGCCCCCGGTCGCCCGGCGCTTTCCGTAGGATGGTCCGATGATCGCCGAGTTGCAGTGTGTGGTGCTGGACTGCCCGGATCCGGCGCGGCTCGCTTCTTTCTACGCGGCCGTGCTCGGCGGAACGGTCGATCAGCCCGACCGGCGGTGGTCTCTCGATGCCGACTGGGCGACCGTTCACACCCCGAGCGGGTTCGTCCTCGCCTTCCAGCGGGTCCAGGACTACGAGCCCCCGCGGTGGCCGGACCCGGAGCGCCCCCAGCAGTTCCACACGGACCTCGGTGTCGCCGATCTGGACAGCGCCCAGGAGCAGGTGCTCGGACTCGGAGCGACGTTGCTGGACACCGGCCCGGCCTCCGGGACCTGGCGTGTCTACGCGGACCCCGCCGGCCATCCGTTCTGCCTGGTCCAGCACTGACGGACGGACCCCCTGACCGCGGCGCCGGTCGCGGTCGCCCCGGCTCCCGGGTCGCGCCGCGGATGTCCGTCCCGCGCCCGTCCTACCATGGGTGGGACCAGGCGGTCAGGGGGTCCGGCGGCCGGGGTGGTCAGGTGGTCGCACGGGAGCGGCACTCAGCGGCCGACCAGTGACACCACCGCACAGATGCCGCTCACCACGCCCACGGCCATGGCGGACACGGCCACGCAGCGCGTCCGGAGCTGCTCGTACCGCGCGGTGTACTCACCGCGGAGTTCGGCTGCTCGGGCGGCGATCCGTGTGAGCGACTCCCGGCACACGGCCATGCGGTCCGCCACGTAGACGCGTTCGACGTCCTCCCGCTGGGCCGAGGTGAGCCACGGCAGTTGCCCGGTGAAGCGGACCGCCTGCCGACGGGCCTCGTCGACCTCGGCGTTCAGGAGCAGGTAGCCCTCCACCTGGGCCAGGCCCCGGGCGCTCTCCTCGTCAGGCTTCACGCCGTCCTCCTCCTGTGCGAGCCATTTCGACCGGCGCCGGCAGACCTGTGGACGGCGCCGTCGACGGCCTCGGCGAGACTGCGAGGTCGGGAGACGGTGTCGTGCGCGGGGCAGCGGTCCGCGATTCCGGGGGACTGCTTGTCGTCACTACGGCTTTCCTTCGGTCGGCGGCCGGACGGGGATCCGGCGACCAGGATGGGCCCCGCACCACGGCACCACCCGCTGTCCGCCTCAGCTCTCCACCGCCGGTCGGCAAAGGGCACTCCATCGGCCGACAGCAACGGTGCCCGCGTTGACGTGCCCCCTCAGCCGCCGGCCCAGGAGCGCAGTGCCTCCGGCGTCGGGAAGTCGGCCACGTTCTTGTCGAGCGGATCGTCGGTGTACTGGTGCACGCGCCACGACGCCTCGATCCTCGGCTCTCCCGCCGCGACGTGGTCGGCGATCCAGAGTCCGTCACCGGCATAGGAACTCGCGTCGTGGGTGCGCCAGAAGGAGCGGTTGCAATAGAGGAGAACGCGGTGGTGGGGCCTCAGCCGTTTGACCTCGCGGATGAAGCGGTCCTTAGCCGCGCTGCTCGCACGGGTGCCGTCCCCGGTCTGTTCCCAGTCGGCGGCGAGGAGGTCACCCGGCTTCTCCGGCGCCTCGGCGACGAAGTGGGCCGCCTGCTCCTCGACGTCTTCCGGCCACAGGAAGTGGTAGAAGCCGACCACACAGCCGGCCTTCCTGGCGCGTGCGGCCTGCGCTCCGAGTCTCGGGTTGACGTACGAACGCCCCTCGGTGGCCTTGATGAAGACGAAGTCCAGACCGTCCGTGGCAAAATCCGCCTGATAGGAACTCACATCGACGCCGTGCAGCACGGCCACCACCTCCGAGGCTGCCGTTCGTTTCCCTTCCTCCTACCTTCCCGGCTGGAACGCTCTCATCCGGCGGCTGAGCGCAGAACCGATTCGCCAGGTGGGAACTGTGAGCGCGGGTCCCCCTGACCGGGGGTCACGGGAGATGGGCCACACTGTGAACCGCCAACCGTTCGCACAGGCCCGGACGCCTTCCCCCCCCCAGGCAGCCCCGGGCGACGCGCACAAGGAGTCACCCATGCGCCGCACCATGTCCGTGTCGGACAGCATCCTGATCGGAGCAGCCCCCTCGGCCGTCTACCGGCAGCTCAGCGACCCCACCGCCATGGGGCGGTGGAGCCCGGAGAACCGGGGCGCGAGTGTGCTCGGGGGCCGACGGGACGCGCACGTGGGCATGGTATTCGAAGGACGCAACAAGAGGGGTGCCTTCCGCTGGACGACGAGGTGCACGGTGACCGCCGCCGACCCGGGCGAGCGGTTCGCCTTCCGCGTGCACGCGATCGGTGTCCGCCGCCCGCGGCTGCCCGGCGCGATCGCCCTGTGGGAGTACCGGTTGGAGGCGGTCGACGGTTGCACACGGGTGACGGAGACCTGGACCGACAACCGGCGGTCGTGGCCCGATGCCCTCGCCAACGCCTTCGACCGGGTCGCGACCCGGGGGCACACGTTCGCCGATTTCCAGCGCGGCAACATCCGCACGACGCTCGAGCGGCTCAAGGCCGCCCTCGAACAGGACGGCGAGCGGGCCGCCGGACAAGGGCCGGGCGGCGCGGGCGGCACACGGCAGGGGTGATGTCGCATCCGGCGCCGCCGGGCGCCGGATGCGGGTAGGTCCGGTCGCCCCGACCGGGCTCCCTACCAGTGGGTGGGGCGGGCGAAAAGCTCCGGCAGCCGTGTGGCCGCGTCCCCCTTGGCCGCGTTCAGCTGCATCTGGGTGAGGAAGAGGGCGCCGGTGAGGTCGGCCCCGGACAGGTCGGCGTCGCGGAAATCGGCGCCGATGAGTTCGGCGCCGCGCAGGTCCGCGCCGCGCAGGTCCGCCGCGATGAGGTACGCCCCGCGCAGGTCCGCGCCCCTGAGGTCCGCACCTCTGAGCCGGGCGCCCATGAGATCGGCACCCCGCCGGACACGCCTGTCCCGGCTCCTGGACCGGGGTCCGGCCCTCCGCGCGAGCTCGCCGGCGCGCAGCAGCAGCGCGGCCACCCCCTCCCGGTGCTCGGAGACGTCGAGGGCGGCGAGGTCCTCGGGACTGCCCTGCGTGAGGCGTTCGGTGGCACCGAGGGCGCTGCGCAGCTCCCCGTGTACGGGGGCGGCGGCGGGCAGGGTGAGGGCTTCCGTGAGGTACTGGAGCAGTTCGTGGAGCTGCCGCATCACCGGGAAGACCTGGAACATCTGAGCTGCCGTGTCCGGTTCGCTCCTCCAGTCCCTGCCGCCGTAGGTCCCCTGGGACACCTTCTGGCCGGCCCCGAAGCAGTCGTACACCGTGCAGCCGGAGAAGCCGGCCGGCCGGAGCCGGGTGTGTATGCCGCAGCGGAAGTCGTCCCGCAGATTGCGGCACGGCTCGCCCGCTTCCTTGTCGATCGCGAAGTCGGCCGACGCGGTCAGTGTCAGTGCGACGCAGCACAGCCCGAAACAGTTCGCGCAGTCGGCGCGCAGGGCGTCCCGGCCGGTGCCGGACGCGACGATCGGAAGGTCTTCGGGCACGTGCGTACTTCCTCCGGTGCGTGCAGGAGGGAAGAGCTTATCGGGCCGCCGGACCCGGCGGCGCGTCGCCCGTTGTCGGTGGGCGGGCGCACACTGGCGACGGAGTGGGCGGAGTGCCGAACAGGGAGACGGGGCATGCACACGTCGCAGGAGGGCGCGTTCGAGCCGGCGACTGGGGACGACCCGGCCACGCCCGGGCCGCTGGGCGGGCGGGAAGCGGTGGTGCGGACCGCGTTCGAGGGAATGATGCAGATCAGGCGGCTCACGCACACAGGGCACGGTGACCCCGGGAGCGTGCCCGCGCCGTGGGAGGTGCACCGGCCGGTGCGGGCCGTGGCGCTGGCACTGGAGGCGGCGGGCATACCCGCCTCCTCCGTCGGACCGTCCGGAGAGCGTACGGCCACGGGGTACCGCGTGTGCGGGGGTGAGGCGGCGGGTTCCGTACGGGTCGAGTGGGTCGGCCCGCCCGGGGGTGGTGCGGCCGCCGGCGAGGAGGAGGCGCTGGCCGGCTGCGTGACGGCGCTGCGGCGGCTGGGCTGGACGGTACTGCTGTACCGGGGGCCACGCCGGCGGCGCTTCCTGGAGGTCGAGGCGCCGCCTGCCGCGTCGGTGGCGCGGCAGGCATGAGGAGTATCCCTCCCGTCCCCCGCACGTCGAGGCGGCGTTGCACGTTGCATCTTCCACGGATCGTCAGGCCGGGCGGTTCGGCGGACGCGTCGGTGGTGCGCCGGGTCGACGTCGGAGGAAGGCCGTCGATACGGCACGCGATCGGCCGGAGCGCCGGTCGGGCCCGTGGTCAGGCACCCCGTGCGATCCCGCCCGACCCCTCACTGTCAGACCCCTGGGGGATGCTTGACGGTACGACACTTCTGACCGGGAGATGCTGATGCGCAATGACGAGATCGCCGCAGCCCAGGCGTACGTCCGTTTACTGGAGGCGACGCGCGCCGCTCTGGCGGATCCGGCCGACGCCCCTCTGTACATGCCCTTGCTCGCATCCCCGATCGAGGAAGCGGACGAGGCGCTGCGCAGTGCGGGGCTGGCGGGGAACGAGGAGCGGCTCTTCGCCGTCGTGCGGGCGCTGCAGCCCAGCCTGAGCGGTTCGGACCGCTGACCGAGTGCGGTCGACGGGCGGGCACGGCTGCGGCGCGGCGCGTCCGCCGGTCGAACGCGGCCGGCGGACGCACGGGCAGCGGCGGGCGACCCACTCGTGCGGTACGTGGACGACCCGCCGCGGGCCAATGCCTCGCTCACCTGCCGCTGTACATGAGCGAGCCCGGTGTCGTGAGGAGTTCGCCCGTCTCCAGCCAGGTCTTCAGTCCGGACAGGATCATCGGCCAGCCGCCGTACAACTGCTCGTCGGCGCCTTCTCCCAGCTCGTCATGGGTGACCGACAGCCGGCACGAGTCACCGACCGGTTCGATGACCCACCGGTCGTGGACGAGCCGGATGGGCACCGGGTTGAGGTAGTGGAGCTTCTCCCGGCCCCGTCGCCTGGTGACCACCAGTCCCGCCACTTCCAGCGTCCGCAGGTGCTTCATCACCGCGAACCGGGAGATCCGGAAGCGTGCCTCCAACGCACTCAGTGTCTGCCCGTCACTGTGGAAGAGCTCGTCGAGCAGTGCACGCCGGGTGGGGTCTGCCAGTGCTCTGAAACCGCGTCCATACCTCATGACAGGTGACCTTTTGGTCATATTCCATACGTGATGTCCGCCTCCTGGGCGCCGCACGACGTCACTGCCGGGTGCGCGCGTGAACACCACTCGGAAGGAGTCAGGGGGCCAGCCCCAGTTCCCGTTCGCCGAGTGGCTCGAAGTGCCGGGCGACCTCCGCGTCGGTGACCCCGGCCGGATCCGCGGGAGACCACCGGGGGCGGCGGTCCTTGTCGATGATCTGTGCGCGCACGCCTTCCACCAGGTCGGGCCCGGTGAAGGCGCGGCAGGAGACACGGAACTCCTGGTCGAGTGCGGCTTCCAGACTGTCCAGACCCCTGGCCCGGCGTACCGCTTCGAGGGTGACCTTGAGCGCGGTGGGCGATCGGGTCAGCAATGTGGCGGCGGCCTCCTTCGCGGCGGGGATACCGCTGTCCAGGAGCCGCTCGATGATCTCCTCGACGTTGTCCGGGGCGTAACAGTCGTCGATCCACTGCCGACAGGCTGCGAGCTCGCCGTCCGGGGCCCTCTCCGCGTGGGCCGCCACGGTGTTCCTCACGGCGGCGGGCGTGGCGCTTTCGGCGAGGGCCTGGGTGACGTCTGCCAGGCGGTGGGAGGGGATGAAGTGGTCGGCCAGCCCGCACGCTACGGCGTCCGCCGCGTGCACGGGCTGCCCCGTGAGGGCGAGGTGGGTACCGAGTTCACCGGGTGCCGCGGCCAGCAGATAGGTGCCCCCGACGTCGGGCACGAATCCGATGCCCGTCTCCGGCATGGCGACGCGTGAGCGTTCCGTGACGACCCGGACCGAACCGTGTGCCGAGATCCCGACCCCACCTCCCATGACGATGCCGTCCATGAGCGCCACGTACGGTTTGTGGAACCGGGCGATCCTGGCGTTGAGCCGGTACTCGTCGCGCCAGAAGTCCACGGACGCCTGCCGTCCCGCTCTCGCGTCCTCGTAGATCGACCTGATGTCGCCGCCCGCGCACAGGCCGCGCTCGCCCGCGCCACTGATCACCACATGGGTGATCGTGTCGTTCCCCGCCGCCTCGGTGAGGGCGTCGTCGATACTCCGCACCATGGTGTGGGTCAGGGCGTTCAGGGCCCGCGGGCGGTTGAGCCGGATGTGCAGCGTGTGACCCTCGGTGTGCGACAGGACGGGCTCGTCGTCGTTCATTGCGTGCGCTCCGGTCGGACGTGTCGGACGTGGGACATCTCTGGCTGCCATTCTGCGTCCGCCGTCGCCGGGCTCCGGAGCCGGGTCGTCCGGGCGGCTCCGCGGCCGGGCCCGTGGACGACCGCTGTGGCACTCCCGCCTCACCGGCTCGACAATTGAGCCAACGGGCAGCGACGTCCAGCCGCCCGCCCGGACCATCTCCGGAGCGCGCATGACCGACTCCCCACGGCGAGCAGACGACCCGAACCCGCGGTTGCACCGGTTGGACCGGAGTCACGGCGGTGAGACGGGGACTGCCGAGCGGCTGGCCATGAACCGCACGGGCAGCTTCGAATGGGACCTCGACAGCAGGGCCCTGGACATCGACGAGGCCGGGCTCGCGGTCTTCGGCGTCGATCCGGCGACGTTCGACGCCCGTCCGTCGACCGTTCTGGACCGGCTGGATCCGGCGGAGCGCGCCCGCCTGGACCTGGCCATCGACGAGGCCGTCACCGGCGGGAGCAGTTCCTACAGCGTTCACTTCCAGGTCCCCCTCGCGGACGGGTCACGCCAGTGGACACACGTGCAGGCGCGCATCCTGCGCTCGGACGACGGCCGGGCGCACCGTGTCATCGGCGTGGTGAGGGACGCGACGGCCGAGGTCACCCATTCGGCCTTCGTGCAGGATCTGGAAAAGCGCCACCAGCGCCAGACCGGCATCGTGGAACGTACGACGAGCGCGCTGTCCCGCGCGGTGACCGTGGACGACGTCACCGCCGCGCTCACCGGGCCGGGGGGACTGGCCAGGCTCGGTGCGGACGGGATGTCCCTCGGGCTGGTGGAGGACTCGGCCCTCAACGTCGTGGCGCTCAGCGGCGACTGCGTGGAGGCCCTGGCCGGGCTGGACACCGGGACGATGAACGACCGGCTGCCGCTGGGTGACACGATCCTCACCGGACGCCCGAGGTTCATCACCTCGCTGGATTCGCTGGTCCGCCGGTATCCGGTGCTGGAGCCGCGCAAGGACGAACTGCGCTTCCGTGCGGCCGCCTACCTCCCGCTCGTGGCCCAGGCGCGCTCACTGGGCGCGGTCGCGCTGTTCTACCGGGAACGCACGATGTTCAGTGCGGACGAACGGATCCTCTGCCTCGGACTGGCTGCCATCGTGGCGCAGTCGCTCCAGCGGGCGATGCTGTTCGACGAGGAGCGTGAGTTCGCCACCCAACTGCAGTCGGCGATGCTGCCCCGGCGCATCCAGGACATCGAGGGCGGGGAGATCGCGGTCCGTTACCACGCGGCGTGGAGCGGTCGCCAGGTCGGCGGCGACTGGTACGACGTGATCGCGTTGCCCAACAACCGCTTCGGCGTGGTGGTGGGCGACGTGCAGGGCCACGACACCCACGCCGCTGCGATCATGGGGCAGCTGCGGATCGCTCTGCGCGCGTACGCCGCCGAGGGGCATCCGCCGCCGACGGTACTGGCGCGCGCCTCGCGCTTCCTGGCCGAACTGGACACCGACCGCTTCGCCACGTGTACGTACGCGCAGGTGGACCTCGCCACAGGCGCGGTACGCGTGGTGCGGGCCGGGCATTTCGGGCCGCTGATCCGGCATTCCGACGGGCGGGTCGGCTCTCCCCAGGTGCGAGGAGGGCTCCCGCTGGGCATCTCCACCGCCTTCGCGGACGAGGAGTTCCCGGAGACCCGCCTCGACCTGGTGCCGGGCGAGACACTTGTGCTCTACACCGACGGCTTGGTCGAGGAGCCGGGTGCGGACCTCGACGCGGGTGTCGCCGCCCTGATCCACGAGGTGAGCGACGGCCCCGCGGGCGCCGAGGCACTGGCCGACCACCTCTCGGACCGGCTGTGGGAGCGCTGGGGTTCGGGCGACGACGTCGCCCTGCTGGTGCTGCGGCGCAGCCCGGACACGGGGTCGCCCCGCGCCCCTCGTCTGCACCAGTACATCCATCAGGCTGATCCGGAGGGACTCTCCGACGCACGTGCCATCGTGCGGCAGGCCCTGACGGACTGGGACATGGAGGCCCTGGCGGACGACGCGGAGTTGCTCACCGGGGAGTTGCTCGTCAACGTGCTGCTGCACACGGAGGGTGGCGCCGTCCTCACGCTGGAGGTGCTGCCGGAACCGGTCCGGCGCATCAGGCTGTCGGTCCAGGACCGTTCCAGCGCCTGGCCGCGGCGTCGTACGCCCGGTGAGACGTCCACCTCCGGGCGCGGGCTGCTGTTGCTCGACGCGGTGGCCGCCCGCTGGGGCATCGAGCCGCGCGGGGAGGGCAAAGCCGTCTGGTGCGAGATCGGTCCCGTCGGGCCCGCCGCCGGCGCGAAGGGCTGAGGGGTGTACCGCACGCGTTGCGATGCGGTACACCCCTCACCCGGCCGGACGTTTCCGCCTGTGGCCCGCCCGGGCGCACCGACGTCCCGGTGCCGCGTGGCGGTGTCGATCCCTCGTGACGTCGTCGACGCTGCACGACGTGCCAGTGGTGCGTGGCGTCGTCGGGGCGTGGCGTCGTCGGGGCCGCGCTGGGCCGTCGGTGCTGTGTGGGATCGTCAGTGCTGCGTGGAGCGGCGCTTGCGGACGGACCACAGGATGCCGGCGCCGGCGAGCAGTACGGCGACAGCCGCACCGCCGATGACGGGCGTCGCGGACGAGGATCCGGTCTCGGCGAGGTCGGGGGCGCTGGAGCTCGACCCGGCCGGGGCGGGCGCACTGTCCGTGGCGGTCTCGCTCGGCGTGGCGCTCGGCTCGGGGACCTCCGAGGCCACCGGCTCCGTGCTCTGAGCCGGCTCGGGCTCGGCCGGGGTGGACGGCTTGGTCGTCTGACCCTCGCAGACCGGGGCGGTCTCCGTCAGGTCGCGTGAGTACTTGTCGTCGTCACCGGCCTTGACGACGAGGCGGACGGTCAGCGGCTTGTCGTGCGGCGGCAGCTGAAGCGGAGTCGTCGTGTGGTACTCCCGGCCGAACGTCTGGGTGGGGAGCAGTTCCTCCCCGCCCACCACGGAGACGGTCACCTCGTTGGTGGCGCTGCCCGAGTAGGCCGTCAGGTCGAGAGTCACCTCGGAGCAGGTCACAGCCCAGGTGGGGGTGTGAGCCGCGGCCGGGCCGGCGAAGAGGACTCCGCCGGCCAGGCCGGCAACCGCGACAGCCGCGAACGTTCCCGCGCGCCGCGCACTCCTGGGTATGGTCATGGATTCTTCCTCCATAAGAGTTCACCACCGGATGGCGGTGGGGCGCACAGTACTGCCACCGGCTCCCGGCCCGCGCACCAGCCCCGGGCGAACCCACTGCCCCAACCACGCCCACAACAGCACCTGTTACGACATGGTGGGCGAAACGGACCGGCACACGGAGCGATGGCAGCATGCGCCCCGCGAACCGGTCGGTGAGTATCAGCCGCAAACTGGGGCGCTTCGCTCGGCACAGCGCGCGTCCGGCCCGCCCGGAACTTGGCCGGAACACGTCACCGCGTCGACACGCCCAGGACAGTTCGCCGCTGGACTCTCCGGGCGCGGCTACCGAGCACGGCTACCGGGCTCTCGGGGCACGGCGGTGCGAGGCCGGCAGTCCGACTCCCTTCCCTCCGGCTCCCCACCCCGCATCCGGACGACCCAGGAAGCGCGCAACAGCTTCCGGATCGTCCCGCTTGCGGCTGACCGCAAGGCTCTCCGCTCCGGAGTACCGAAGCTCAGAGCGCCTTGTGCATGATGTGCAGGCCCACGTAACCCGCGGTCGGGTGGTGGAAACCCTGGGGCAGAGTCCCGATGACCTCGAACCCGAGGGAACGGTAGAGCCGCACGGCACGGGTGTTCGTCTCCACGACCGCGTTGAACTGCATGGCGCGGTAGCCCGCCGTACCTGCCCAGTCCAGGCTGTACTCGCACAGTGCACGGCCCACACCCCGCCCGGAGTGAGCGGGATCGACCATGTAACTGGCACTGGCTACGTGCGAGCCGTTGCCCATGTGGTTCCTGTTCATCTTGGCGGTGCCGAGGACCGCCCCCGCGCTGTCGACGGCGACGACGGCGCGGCCCGGCTCGGACACGAGCCACCAGCTCCGGGCTTCCTCCTCACCGAGATCCAGCGGATAGGTGAACGTCTCACCCGCCTTGACGACGGAGTGGAAGAACGGCCAGATGGCGGGCCAGTCCCCGGGAGTGGCTTTCCTGATGAGCATGCAGCAAAGATGCCCACCGCACGGTCCGCACGCAAGAACTCAACGGTCGCTGCTCCGGCCGGTCCGACGGGCAGGAGCCGTCGGAGCGCCGGGCTCCGCTCCAGCGCAGGACCGCCGGCCGAGCCCGATCCGCGCGAGCAACCCCCGTCCGGCCGGAGGCGGGCGGCCCGTACCGGAGAAGGCGCCGGGCAGGGGGCCGCCCTCCATCGGGCCCACCGCCCCGGGCACCGCAAGCGGCCCGGGCCTCGTGCCGCCGGGTCGCGGGGCGGCGCGGGTGTCACGCGCGAGGTCCAGCTCCATCCCCAGACTGATCCGCCGCCAGAGGATCTCGTCCGGATCGTCCGCCAGCATCAACCGGCCCATGGCTTCTCTCCCTGCCACGGACCCTGGTCGTCCAGCGGTGAGATCCGGTTGCATCCGGGCGAGGTAGGCCCGCTCGTAAGGGTCGTCCACGACTTCTGCCAACTGGACCGGGTCGAGCGCCGACGCCTGCAAGGCCGCGCGGACCCACGGGTCCCGTGCTCGACACATCAGCCTGTCCACCCTCCGCGCACGCCAGTTGCGTGCGCGCCAGTCCGTACCGGCCTCCAGCATCGCCCGCATCCCGGCCGGGTTCTTTCCGGCGAGCAGATCAGGCTCCTTCACGGCGAAGTCGAGGAGCTCGTCCACGAGGTAGAGCCAGACCACCGCGCGGTACCGATTGAGGTAGAAGGCCACCGGTGACACGCACCCGACGCGGGCGAGGCCGGTGAAGCGGACCGGACCGATGCCGAGCAGAGCGGCACCTTCCGCCGTCCCTGCGGTACGCACCCGCTCCCGCAGTGACTCGGGAAAGCCCTGCGTGGCACGGAGACGGTCGATCTCCTCCCGGTGCACGCGCGGCGCACCGCCGTCCGGTGCGGCCTCGGCCCGGAGGAGGCCGAGGTGAAGTGCGAGGTCGAACTCGCCACGCTTCAGGCTCAGTACCTGTGCCGCGCGCGCCGCGGACAGCGATCCGCTGATGGCTTCGGCATGCGTGGCAGCCCGGCCGGCGTCCCGCGCGTGTTCCGTTTCCGCCGCACCTGCCGCGGGAGGTCCCTCCGCTGCCGGACTCCGACTTCCGGCGCTCTCCGAAGCGCGTGCCCGACATCCATCCATCGCACGCGACCGCGTGCGCGTGGCTTCCCTCATGGCCATGACTTCATCTCCCCCGTGATGACGAATACTCTCGGTGACCACGTTAGCGCTGGAAGTGATGCTTCGTTCAGGCCTGTGGATAACCCGGAGGACCGACTCGCCGGCCTGGTCACGACCGTGGGGAATGACCTGCTCACCGGCGACAGGGACGGCCTCCTCCCAAGCGCGGGGACGGCCTCCTCGTAACCCCAGGGCGGTCTCCTCACAGCAGCTGGAGTGTTTTCCTCGCAACCGCAGGAGCGGTTTCCTCACAACCGCGTGGCCCGTCTCCCGACACCTTCGGGGCGGCCTCGCCCTGACCTCGGCGCATGAGGGCACACCCAGGCCGGAGCCTCAGAGCCGCCCGGGATCCTCGGCTCCCTGGCGTGCGCCCACACCGAGGTGTTCTCCCACGCGGTTCACCATCAGCGTCATCTCGTAGGCGACCTGGCCGACGTCGGCCTCGGCGGCGCTGAGCACACACAGACAGCTCCCGTCCCCCGCCGCCGTCACGAAGAGCAGGGCCTCGTCGAACTCCACCATGGTCTGGCGCGCCCGGCCGGCTCCGAAGTGGCGGCCGGAGCCCCGGGCCAGGCTCTGCAGGCCGGACGAGACGGCCGCCAGGTGTTCCGCGTCCTCCCGGGCCAGGCTCGTGCTGGCTCCTGTCACCAGTCCGTCGTTCGAGAGCACGAGCGCGTGCCGCACGTGCTCGACCCGGCCGGTGAGTTCGTCAAGGAGCCAGTCAAGTCTCCGGTCCATCGCCATGTACTCGTCCTCCCCGTTCGCGTGTCCCACCTCGCGCAAGCCTCGCGTACGGCTTCCGCGCGGGCAAGCGCCTCCCCGCCGCCGGGGCGTCGCTTCACGCCATGACCACCCGGCACCCTCAGGATGAGGTCATGGCACACCACATGACAGAGAACGAATGGCGGGCGTTCCTCTCGGAGGGCACTCGTACCGGCAAGGTCGCGACCGTCCGGGCGGACGGCAGCCCCCACATCGCCCCCGTCTGGTTCCTGCTGGACGGTGACGATCTGGTCTTCAACACCGGGAAGGACACCGTGAAGGGCCGCAACCTGATCCGCGAGGAGCGGGTGTCGGTGTGCGTCGACGACGACCGGCCTCCGTTCGCGTTCGCCGTGGTCCGGGGACGTGCGGCGGTGAGCGAGGACCTCGCCGAACTACGGGACTGGGCGACACGGATCGCGGCCCGCTACATGGGAGCACAGGCGGCAGAGGCGTTCGGCGCGCGCAACGGTGTCCCCGGCGAACTCCTCGTACGCGTGCGCATGGACAAGGTGCTCGCCATGTCCCGGGTGGCCGACTGACAGGTACGGCCGACGTGCCTCCCCCGCCGCTACGCGCCCGCCGGCCGGGGCGGGGGGACGACAGGTGCGGATCCGCCCGCACGCACCCGACCACACGGATCAGGACGTCTTCGCCGGAGCCGCCGCCGCGCGCGGCGCGCGGGACACCGGCGGCGACGTGCCAGGGGCCGGCGAGCAGGTCCGAGGTGTGCGGCCGCCGCGGGCGGCGGCCGTGCGGAAGCAGGCGCGGGATCGGGGAGCCTGTCCGGGGCCGGGGGGGGGGGGGGCCGGGCGGGGGGGGCCGCCGGGGGGCGCGGGGCGGCGGCCCCCGCCGGGTGCGGCGCCGCCCCG
>NZ_JBEXWB010000154.1:0-14408 GCF_040629645.1 Streptomyces sp. NPDC005899
CGACCACCGTGGCACCCAGTTCACGGACGATCAGGTCGTGTCCGGACAGCGCGGAGTCCACCAGGTCGGGGTCGAGCAGCCGCGGCGGGTTCACCGGGCGGTCCGCAGGTGTGCGGCGAAGTCCAGCAGTGCCGCGTACTGCTCGGGGAGTCCGGCCGGTCCGCCGTCCGGGTCCTTGAAGTAGAAGCCGAGTTCGGGCCGGGGCCCGGACAGGCCGGTCTCGTGGGCGCGGGCCAGCAGCCGGGCGAGGTCCAGGACCAGGGGGGCGGCCAGGGCCGAGTCGCAGCCCTGCCAGATGGTCTGGAGGACCATCCGCGAGCCGAGGAAGCCGTCGAAGGCGATGTGGTCCCAGGCCGTCTTCCAGTCCCCCATCGCCGGTACGTCGTCGATGTGCACCTCGCCCTCGGGAGCGGCGCCGAGTGTGTCGGCGAGCACCCGCGCCTTGCCGGCGTTCTTGGCCGCCGCGGCCGCCGGGTCGGCCAGTGCCGCCCCGTCGCCGCCGCCGAGCAGGTTCGTGCCGGACCAGGCGCGGACCGCCAGCGCCCGCTGGACGAACATCGGGGCGAGGACGGAGCGGAGCAGCGTCTGGCCGGTCTTGCCGTCGCGCCCGGCGTGGGGGAGCCCGCGGGACGCGGCGGCGTCACGCAGGTGCGGACTGTGCAGACCGGTGGACGGAGTGAAGTTGGCGTAGGCGCAGCCGGCCCGGAGGGCGGCAGCGGCGTAGAGGGAACTGGCGGGCAGTCGGGTGTCCCCGGCGCCGGGCGCGGGTTCGGTCGACGCGACGTTGACGACGACCGTACGGGCCAGTGCGTGGCGCCGGGTGAAGTCGTCGAGGTCGGTGGCGAAGGCGGTGACGAGCTCCTCGTCGGTGCGGGTGTCGCCGGGCAGGGGCCCGCCGGTGCGTATCTCCGCGTCGGCCGCCGCGAGTTCGGCCCGGACGGCGGAGGGCAGCCCGTGCGGCAGCACTCCCCCGGCCGCGAGGGCTTCGGCCCGCTTGGGCAGCGGGCAGTCGAGGGTGTCGTGTCCGCCGAAGACGAGGGAGGTCAGGGGTGGCAGCCCGCTGCCTGCGAAGGGCGGTGTCTCGGTGACCATGCCGGTCGCCGGGTGCAGGCCCGCCGCGACGGCGGCGCACCCCGCGGTGGCGGTGGTGGCGACGGAGCCGCGGGCTCCGATGAACCAGACTCCGGTACGAACGGCCTGTGCGGTCACGGACTGCCTCCCTGGGGGGATGAAGAGGGGTGGAGGGCGGTGGGGGGGGGGGCGCGGGCCCCCCCCCCCCCCCCCGGCGCCCGCCGGGGCCGGCTGCCCCCCCGGCCGCCCCGCCGCGCCGTGCCGGCCGGGCCCTCGGTGCGCTGCCCGCACACCGGTTCGGTTTGCGCGGAAGGGGCAAACCCTCCGTGCCGCGGGTTACCGCTCCGACTTGCGCAGCCGGAACGTGAGGGCCAGGCCCTCGTCCTCGAAGGGCGTGCCGTAGGTGTCGTCGGCCTCGCCCTGCGCGTAGTCCACGGCCAGCACCTCGTCCGTGATGAGGGAGGCGTGCGCGGTCAGTGCCTCGGCCGTGGCGGGGGAGGACGAGGTCCAGCGGACGGCGATGCGGTCCGCCACGTCCAGCCCGCTGTTCTTCCGCGCCTCCTGGATCAGCCGGATCGCGTCACGGGCCAGACCCGCCGCCCGCAGTTCCGGGGTGAGCTCCAGGTCCAGGGCGACCGTCGCGCCGGAGTCGGACGCGACCGACCAGCCCTCGCGCGGGGTCTCCGTGATGATGACCTCGTCGGGGGCGAGAGCGACCCGCTCGCCGTCGACCTCGACCGACGCCGTGCCCTCGCGCAGTGCCAGGGAGAGCGCCGCGGCGTCGGCCTCCGCGACGGCCTTGGCCACCGCCTGGACGCCCTTGCCGAACCGCTTGCCCAGGGCGCGGAAGTTCGCCTTGGCCGTGGTGTCGACCAGTGAGCCACCGACCTCCGAGAGCGAGGCCAGCGAGGCGACGTTCAGCTCCTCCGTGATCTGGGCGCGCAGCTCCGGCGTGAGCGACTCGAAGCCCGCCGCCGCGACCAGGGCCCGCGACAGGGGCTGGCGGGTCTTGACGCCCGACTCGGCGCGGGTGGCCCGGCCGAGCTCCACCAGGCGGCGCACCAGCGCCATCTGCGCGGACAGCGCCGGGTCGGCCGTCGCCGGGTCCGCCGCCGGCCAGGAGGAGAGGTGGACCGACTCCGGGGCGTCCGGGGTGACCGGGACGACCAGGTCCTGCCAGACCCGCTCCGTGATGAACGGGGTCAGCGGGGCCATCAGCCGGGTGACCGTCTCCACGACCTCGTGCAGGGTGCGCAGCGCCGCCTTGTCGCCCTGCCAGAAGCGGCGGCGGGAGCGGCGTACGTACCAGTTGGACAGGTCGTCGACGAACGCGGAGAGCAGCTTGCCGGCGCGCTGGGTGTCGTAGCCCTCCAGCGCCTGCGTGACCTGGTCCACCAGGGTGCCCAGCTCGCCCAGCAGCCAGCGGTCCAGGACCGTGCGCTCCGCGGGCGCCGGGTCGGCGGCCGAGGGCGCCCACCCGGACGTACGGGCGTACAGGGCCTGGAAGGCGACCGTGTTCCAGTACGTCAGGAGGGTCTTGCGGACGACCTCCTGGATCGTGCCGTGGCCCACGCGCCGCGCCGCCCAGGGAGAGCCGCCCGCCGCCATGAACCACCGCACCGCGTCGGCGCCGTGCTGGTCCATGAGGGGGATCGGCTGCAGGATGTTGCCCAGGTGCTTGGACATCTTGCGGCCGTCTTCGGCGAGGATGTGGCCGAGGCACACGACGTTCTCGTAACTGGACTCGTCGAAGACGAGGGTGCCGACCGCCATCAGCGTGTAGAACCAGCCGCGGGTCTGGTCGATGGCCTCCGAGATGAACTGCGCCGGGTAGCGGCTCTCGAAGATCTCCTTGTTCTTGTACGGGTAGCCCCACTGCGCGAACGGCATCGAACCCGAGTCGTACCAGGCGTCGATCACCTCGGGGACGCGGTACGCCTCCAGTTGGCAGTTCTCCTGGGTGCAGGTGAAGGTGATCTCGTCGATGAACGGGCGGTGCGGGTCCAGCTCCGACCGGTCGGTGCCGGTGAGCGCGGTGAGCTCGGCGCGGGAGCCGACACAGGTCAGGTGGCCGTCCTCGCAGCGCCAGATGGGCAGCGGAGTGCCCCAGTAGCGGTTGCGCGACAGCGCCCAGTCGACGTTGTTGTTCAGCCAGTCGCCGAACCGGCCGTTCTTGACCGAGTCGGGGAACCAGTTGGTCTTCTCGTTCTCCTGGAGCAGCCGGTCCTTGACGGCGGTCGTGCGGATGTACCAGGAGGGCTGCGCGTAGTACAGCAGCGCGGTGTGGCAGCGCCAGCAGTGCGGGTAGCTGTGCTCGTAGGGGACGTGGCGGAAGAGCTTGCCGCGGGCGTCGAGGTCACCGGTGAGGGTCTCGTCGGCCTTCTTGAAGAAGACGCCGCCGACCAGCGGCAGGTCCTCCTCGAACGTGCCGTCGGGACGGACCGGGTTCACGACCGGGAGGCCGTAGGAGCGGCAGACCAGGAGGTCGTCGGCGCCGAAGGCGGGGGACTGGTGGACCAGACCCGTGCCGTCCTCCGTCGTGACGTACTCGGCGTTGACGACGTAGTGCGCCTCGGCGGGGAACTCCACGAGCTGGAACGGGCGCTCGTACGTCCAGCGCTCCATCTCCCGGCCGGTGAACGACTCACCGGTGAGCTCCCAGCCCTCGCCGAGCGCCTTCTCGACCAGGGGACGGGCGACGACCAGCTTCTCCCCGCCGTCCGTCGCGACGACGTAGTCGACGTCCGGGTGGGCGGCGACGGCCGTGTTCGACACCAGGGTCCACGGCGTGGTCGTCCAGACGAGCAGCGCGGCCTCGCCGGCCAGCGGGCCGCTCGTCAGCGGGAAGCGGACGAAGACGGACGGGTCGACGACCGTCTCGTAGCCCTGGGCCAGCTCGTGGTCGGAGAGGCCCGTGCCGCAGCGGGGGCACCACGGGGCGACGCGGTGGTCCTGGACCAGCAGGCCCTTGTCGAAGATCTTCTTCAGCGACCACCACACGGAGTCGACGTACTCCGGGTCCATGGTGCGGTAGGCGTCGTCCAGGTCGACCCAGTAGCCCATGCGGGTCGTGAGCTCGGCGAAGGCGTCGGTGTGGCGGGTCACGGACTCGCGGCACCGGGCGTTGAACTCGGCGATGCCGTACGCCTCGATGTCCTTCTTGCCGTTGAAGCCCAGCTCCTTCTCCACCGCGAGCTCGACCGGCAGGCCGTGGCAGTCCCAGCCGGCCTTGCGGCCGACGTGGTAGCCCTGCATCGTGCGGAAGCGCGGGAAGACGTCCTTGAAGACGCGGGCCTCGATGTGGTGGGCCCCGGGCATGCCGTTGGCGGTGGGCGGGCCCTCGTAGAAGACCCACTCGGGGCGCCCCTCGGACTGCTGGAGGCTCTTGCCGAAGACCTTGCTGTCGCGCCAGAAGTCGAGCACGGCGTGCTCGAGGGCGGGCAGGTCGACCTGGGCGGGCACCTGGCGGTACTGCGGCGTTGTCATGTGCGGCTTCCTCCGGCGGACGTCTTCCACTTCCGTCGGAGGGACGAGACCCGTCACCGGCTCCCGCGGTACCACCCTCCTTGGCCCCCGGCGCGTGTGCCCGACGGCCCCCTCATTGGGGTCGCGATGCCGGTTCTACTGGCCTTGCGGTCGCGGGCGGGGCCCACGGTCCACAGCGTTCTTCCGGCGGCTCCGGGGTGATCTTCACGGCGCGCTCGCCCCCGGGCTCCCACCGTCCCCGGGTCGCTGCTGGCTGCGTACGACGCTACTCGTCCCATCCATGCCTTTCGCTGCGGCCAGTGTACGGGCCCGTACGGGCGACGGCCGACCGGTTCGTCCGCGGGGCGCCGTGTGACCCGAATGGCCAGGGGCGGCGGACCGGTTCGCGGAGGGTGTCCGGGAGCGGATTACCGGGCCGCGAGCTGGGCACAACGCTTGGAGGTGCGCCGATGCCCGGCCACGGGAGGGGGCGAACCGGCGGCGTGGCCCGTTGCCGCGGAGCTGGGGCCGATTTATCGTCCCAGCACGATTCGCGTGCAAGATCACAAAATGTGAAGGGGCCGCGGCCATGGTGGCGAAGAAGACCGCCGTATCGAGAACGGCGTCCGAGAGTTCCACGGTCGCGGCGGCCGGGGAGGCGCCCGCGGAGGCGAGCATGGAGGGGCCGTCCGCAAGGGCGGACGCCGGTGACACGGCGGGCCGTCCGCCGGCCGGGGAGGAACCGGCCGATCCGGACCCGGCGCACGACGTGCCGGGCGGGGAGGGCACGGCGAAGAAGAGCACGACCAGGAAGAAGCCGGCCAGGAAGGCTTCGAAGAAGGCGACGGGGGCGGCGCAGGCCGCCGAGCAGACAGGAGCCCAGACGGTGGCAGCCAAGAAGAGTGTCGGCCGGACCACGACCGTCCCGGAGGACGGTGCCGGCGCGGTGCCGCCCGCCCGGGCCGCCGCCACGCCCCCCGGGGAGCTGGCGGTCAGGCCGGGCGAGGACCCCTGGACCTCCGAGGAGGTCGCCGCGGCCCGCACGGAGCTGACCGGGGAGGTCGTGCGCCTGCGCGACGAGCTGGAGGCGTCCGGCGCGGCGCTGGCCGGACTGATGCGGGACTCCGGCGACGGAGCCGGTGACGACGAGGCGGACACCGGCACGAAGAACATCACCCGCGAGCACGAGCTGTCGCTGGCGGCGCACGCCCAGGAGACGCTGGAGCAGACCGAGCGCGCCCTGGCGCGGCTCGACGCGGGTACCTACGGCCTGTGCGAGGTCTGCGGCAAACCGATCGGCAAGGCCCGGATGCAGGCCTTCCCCCGGGCCACGCTCTGCGTGGAGGACAAGCAGAAGCAGGAGCGGCGGGGCTGACCCCCCGGGTGTGTCGTACCCTCGTCCTCAGTCAGGCACCTAGGTTGAGGGACTCACGTGACAGAGGCGGAGCGCATCATCGGTACGCCGGACATCCCCGACGCCGAGGGGGCTGACGGGGCGGAGTCCCGGCCGGCCGCCGAGGAGACCGGGCCGGCCGGCGGCCGGGGCGGGAAGAAGAAGATCCTCGTGCTCCTCGGCGTGGCCGTGCTGGCCTACCTCCTGGACCTGGCCAGCAAGATGGTCGTGGTCGCGAAGCTGGAGCACCAGGAGCCCGTCGAGATCCTCGGCGACTGGCTGAAGCTCGACGCCATCCGGAACGCGGGCGCCGCCTTCGGCTTCGGTGAGGCGTTCACCGTGATCTTCACCGTCATCGCGGCCGGCGTGATCGTCGTCATCGCGCGCCTCGCCCGCAAGCTGTACAGCCTGCCGTGGGCCATCGCCCTCGGCCTGCTGCTCGGGGGAGCGCTCGGCAATCTCACCGACCGCGTCTTCCGCGCGCCCGGAGTGTTCGAAGGCGCGGTGGTCGACTTCATCGCCCCCGCGCACTTCGCCGTCTTCAACCTCGCCGACTCCGCGATCGTGTGCGGCGGGATCCTCATCGTCATCCTCTCCTTCAAGGGCCTGGACCCCGACGGCACCGTGCACAAGGACTAGCGGGCGCAAGGCATACTCGACGGGTGAGTACGTATCCCGAGGTCCGCACCCTGCCCGTTCCGGACGGCCTGGAGGGCGAGCGTGTCGACGCCGCCATCTCCCGGATGTTCGGTTTCTCCCGCACCAAGGCCGCCGAGCTGGCCGCTGCCGGGAAGGTCCAGGTGGACGGTGCGGTGGCCGGGAAGTCCGAGCGGGTGCACGGCGGTGCCTGGCTGGAAGTGGAGATGCCGCAGGCACCCGCTCCGGTCCAGGTCGTCGCCGAGCCCGTCGAGGGCATGGAGATCGTGCACGACGACGACGACATCGTCGTCATCATGAAGCCGGTCGGTGTCGCCGCCCACCCCAGCCCGGGCTGGACCGGCACCACCGTCATCGGCGGCCTCGCCGCGGCCGGCTACCGCATCTCGACCTCGGGCGCGGCCGAGCGCCAGGGCATCGTGCACCGGCTGGACGTCGGCACCTCCGGCCTGATGGTCGTCGCCAAGTCGGAGCGGGCCTACACACTGCTCAAGGCCCAGTTCCGGGACCGCGTGGTCGAGAAGAAGTACCACGCGCTGGTCCAGGGCCACCCGGATCCCATGAGCGGCACCATCGACGCCCCCATCGGGCGCCACCCGCAGCACGACTACAAGTGGGCCGTCACCGCGGAGGGCAAGCCCTCCGTGACGCACTACGACCTCATCGAGGCCTACCGCGCGGCCAGCCTGCTCGACATCAAGCTGGAGACGGGCCGCACCCACCAGATCCGGGTCCACATGTCCGCCCACCGCCACCCGTGCGCGGGCGACCTCACCTACGGCGCCGACCCGACGATGGCCAAACGCCTCGGCCTGACCCGGCAGTGGCTGCACGCGGTCCGCCTCGGCTTCGAGCACCCCGCCGACGGCTCCTGGGTCGAGTTCTCCAGCACCTACCCCGACGACCTCCAGCACGCCCTCGACACCATCGCGGCGGAGAGCGAATGAAGCCCGGCACGACCCCGTACAGCACGCGCCGGGCCGTCGGCGACAGCGACCTCGCCGCCTGCTTCCGGATACGCAAGGACGTCTTCGTCGGCGAGCAGCGGGTGCCCGAGGAGATCGAGTACGACGCCCACGACGCCACGGCGGTGCACGTCCTGGCCGTCGCCGAGGACGGCTCGGGCCTCGGCACGGGCCGGCTCCTCCACGGCGCGGCGGCGGCCGGCAGGACCGGCGGCGACCTCACCGTCGGCTCGCTCGGCAGGCTCGCCGTGACCCGCGGGGCCCGCGGCCTCGGCGTCGGTGCCGCGCTCGTCCGCGCTATCGAGCGGGAGGCGCGCACGCTCGGCCTGACCGGCGTCGACCTGCACGCCCAGACACACGCGCTCGGCTTCTACGAGCGGCTCGGCTACGTGGCCTACGGTCCGGAGTTCCCGGACGCCGGCATTCCGCACCGGGCCATGCGCCGCGCGCTGTGACGTGCGCCGCGCCCGGGGGGCGTGCGCTCCCCGCATCCCGGCATGGCAGGCTTGAGGGCCTGACCTGCTGATCACCGGGCCCCCGGGTCCGGGCGCGCCGCGGAAGGCACATCGTGGACCAACTGGCACTGCTGCTCACGCTGCTGCTCGGAGCGGTGGTCACGGTGCCGCTGGGGGAGCGCCTGGGTCTGCCCGCCCCGGTGCTGATGACGCTCGCCGGCATCGGCATGGCGTTCGCCAGTTTCGTCCCCGACGTGGACATCCCGCCGGAGATCATCCTTCCCGCCCTGCTGCCCCCGCTCCTGTACGCCTCCGTGCAGCGCACCTCGTGGCGGCAGTTCGCGGCGAACAAACGGCCCATCTTCCTGCTCGCGGTCGCCCTCGTCTTCGTCACGACGGCGGCCGTCGCCGCGGTCGCCGACGCGATCGTCCCCGGGCTGCCGATCGCCGCGGCGGTCGCCCTGGGCGCCCTCGTGGCCCCGCCGGACCCGGTCGCGGCGACGGCCGTGGCGGGCTCCGTCGGCCTGCCGCGCAGGCTCGTGTCGATCCTGGAGGGCGAGGGGCTGTTCAACGACGTCACGGCCATCGTGCTCTACCACGTGGCGATCGCCGCCGCCGTGAGCGGCACGTTCTCCCTGCCCGCCGCGTTCGGCCTGCTCGTCCTGTCCGCCGTCGTCGCCGTCGTGGTGGGCCTGGTGCTCGGCTGGCTGACCATCAAGCTGATGGGCCTGCTGGGCGACGCCACCCTCCAGGTCGGCCTGACCCTGCTCGTGCCGTTCGCGAGTTACGTGCTGGCCGAGGAGCTGATGGGGTCCGGCGTGCTCGCCGTCCTCACCACGGCCCTCTTCCTCGCCGAGCACACCGCGGACGCCGACGACGTCCTCGGCCGGCTCACCGGCCGGTCCTTCTGGAACATCGTCGACACGCTCGTCACCGGTGTCGCCTTCGGCCTGATCGGCCTCGAACTGCACAGCGTCTTCGGGACCGCCGACGGGCGGGAGCTGCGGCTGCTCGGCTGGGGCCTCGCGATCGTCGCGGTCGTCGTCGGCGTCCGCCTCCTGTGGCTGCTGCCCGCGACCTGGCTGGCCAAGCGGCTGCACACCCTGCGCGACTACAGCGAGGAGATCCCCACCAGCTGGCGGGAGACCGTCGTCATGTGGTGGGCCGGGATGCGCGGTGTGGCCTCGGTCGCACTGGCCCTCGCCATCCCGCTGGAGACCGACGACGGCAGGCCGTTCCCCGGCCGGGACGAGATCGTCTTCATCGCCTTCGCCGTCGTCATGGCCACCCTCGTCGTGCAGGGCCTGACCCTTCCGTGGCTCGTGCGCACGCTGGGTGTGCGTGCGGACACCCAGGCCGAGCAGGCATTGGAGCACGATCTCGCCGTCCGCGCGGCGAAGGCCGCCAAGCAGCGGCTCAAGGAGGTCCAGACCGACGAGGACTTCCCCGACGAGGTGCTGGAGCGGCTGCAGCGCGCCGCGTACGACATCGGGGCCCGGATCAGCCCGGACATGGTCGACGAGGAACGGCGTGAGGCCTACGCGCAGCGCGCCGAGCGGTTCCGGGCGGTCAGCCGGGTGCAGCGCGAGATGCTCTCGGCGGCCCGGCACGAGGTGCTCGCCGCCCGCAACGAGCCGGGCTCGGACCCGGAGGTCGTCGACCGGGTGCTCCGGTACCTGGACGTGCGCAGCCTGCGCTGAGCGTCCCACCGGACTCGTCCGGCCGCGGCCCGTGCGGTTCAGCCGCGGCCCGTGCGGGGGGCGGCCGCGCTGCCCGGTGCGGGCACCCGGTTGGTGTCCGAGCCGTCGAGCCCGGGCCACCGGTCGGCCGGCGGGACCGCCGCCTGGGCCGTCACGACGCGCGGCAGGGCGTACGGGTGCTGGTCCCGGAGCCAGCCGATCAGCTGCTCCCGCACGGCACACCGCACGGTCCAGATGTCGTCGGCGTCCTTCGCGGTGACCACGGCCCGCACCTCGATCGTCGTGGGGGTGGTGTCCGTCACGGCCAGGGACCAGTCGCGACCGTCCCAGGCGGCGCAGTCGCCGAGGATGTCGCGCAGCCGCTCGCGCATCGCGGCGATGGGCGCGGAGTGGTCGAGCTGGAAGAAGACCGTGCCGGTCATCTGGGCACCACCGCGCGACCAGTTCTCGAAGGGCTGGCTCGTGAAGTACGACACGGGCATGGTGATCCGTCGCTCGTCCCAGGTGCGCACCGTCAGGAAGGTGAGCGTGATCTCGTCCACGGTGCCCCACTCGCCGTCCACGACCACCGTGTCGCCGAGGCGGACCATGTCGCCGAAGGCGATCTGGAACCCGGCGAAGAGGTTGCCCAGCGTGGACTGGGCCGCGATACCGGCGACGATGCCGAGGACGCCGGCCGAGGCGAGCATCGACGTGCCGACCGTGCGCATCGCCGGGAAGGTCAGCAGCATCGCGGCGACCGCGACCGTCGTGACGACCGCGGTGACCACGCGCTGGATGAGCGTGACCTGTGTGCGGACCCGGCGCACCCGGGCCGGGTCGCGGGTGGCCGCCGCGTAGCGGGCGTACGTGGAGTCCACGACGGTGGCGGCCACCCGCACCACCAGCCAGGCGGAGGCCGCGATCAGCACCAGCGTCAGGACCTGGCCGATCGCCCCGCGGTGGTCCCGCACGGCGTGGAGCCGGATCTGGCCGTAACTGGCCCGCAGCAGGGCGGTGCACAGGACCACCTGCAGCGGGGGGCGGCAGAGCCGCAGCAACCCCCACAGCGGTGTGTCGTGGCGCCGGCTGCTGTCCGCCCGGCGGAGCAGAAGATCCACCAGCCACCCCAGCAACAGGGTGACAGCCAGCGAACCGCCCAGCACGAGCAGCGGTCGCAGTACGTTCTCCATTCCGTGGTCCTCCAGGAGTCAGGGGCACAGCTGGCACCATGGGACGCATGAACATCATGCTTTTCCACTCGACCTACGGTCTGCGGCCCGCCGTGCACGGGGCTGCCGACCGGCTGCGTGCGGCCGGGCACGAGGTGCGCGTGCCCGATCTCTTCGAGGGGCACACCTTCGACACGGTCGAGGAGGCCATGGCCTTCAGGGACCAGGTGGGCAAGGACGAGCTGCTCAAGCGTGCCGTCCTGGCCGCCGCCCCCTACTCCGACCAGGGCCTCGTGTACGCGGGCTTCTCGTTCGGCGCGTCGGTGGCGCAGACCCTGGCGCTCGGCGACGCGCAGGCCCGCGGGCTGCTGATGCTCCACGGCACCTCGGACATCGCGGAGAACGCCTCCGTGGACGAGCTGCCCGTGCAGCTGCACGTCGCCGACCCCGATCCGTACGAGACGGCCGACTGGCTGAACAGCTGGTACCTCCAGATGCAGCGCGCCGGTGCGGACGTGGAGGTCTACCGCTACCGGGGGGCCGGGCACCTGTTCACCGACCCGGAGCTGCCGGACCACGACGAGGCCTCGGCCGAACTGGCCTGGAAGGTCTCCCTCGGATTCCTCGCCACGCTGTAGCCGGGCGGGCAGCCGGACCGGGGCCCCGCCCGGGGGTGCGGGGCCCGGGGGGTCAGCGGACGGGGGCGTCGGCCCGCTCGACCCTCTGCGTGCCGTTGCGCGTGCGGTAGGAGCGCGCCCAGGACGCCGTGGCGTCCTTCCTGGTCTTGTCCGAGACCACGTAGTAGTCCATCTGCGAGCGCTCGGCGGTCACGTCCAGGACGCCGTAGCCGTGCGAGTCCAGGTCGACCCACTTCACGTGGCGGTTGGCCGCCTGCACCGCCGCGGCGGCGACCACGGAGACCGTCTGCGGGGCGACCCGCAGGATGTCGTCCAGGTTGTCGGACGTCACCGACGTCACCACGAACTCGGCGGCCGCGGACGCCGACAGCGGGTACGTCGCCGCCTTCACGGGCACGTCGTTGGCCCAGGCCATGTGGATGTCGCCGGTCAGGAAGACGGTGTTCCTGACCGACCGCTCCCGCAGGTGCGCGATCAGCTCCCTGCGGTCGTCCGTGTAGCCGTCCCACTGGTCGACGTTGACCGCGAGCCCTTCGGCGGGAAGCCCGAGCAGCTCGGCGAGCGGTGCCAGCAGATGGGCCGGCAGGGCGCCGAAGGCGACCGGCGAGATCATCACCGAGGTGCCGACGAGCTTCCAGGTGGCGTCCGACGCCGCCAGACCGGCCTTCAGCCAGTCCAGCTGCGCCCGGCCGGTGATGGAGCGCTCGGGGTCGTCGACGGCGCCGTCGCCTATGGAGGCCTGCTCGGAGCGGAAGCTGCGCAGGTCCAGGAGGTGCAGCTCGGCCAGGTTCCCGAAGTTCAGCCGCCGGTAGACGGTGCCCTCGGTGGAGGCGCGCACCGGCATCCACTCGAAGTACGCCTGCTTCGCCGCGGCCATCCTGGCCCCCCACGCGCCCTCCGTGCCCGGGGTGTGGTTCTCGGCTCCGCCGGACCAGGCGTCGTTGGCGAACTCGTGGTCGTCCCAGATGGCGATCACGGGGTGGGCGGCGTGCAGCGCCTGGAGGTCGCTGTCCGTCTTGTACGTGCCGTGCCGGGTGCGGTAGTCGGCGAGGGTCAGGATCTCGTGGAGCGGGGCGTGCGGGCGCACGACGGTGTCCCGCGTCGGGTAGCCCCCCGACGCGTACTCGTAGATGTAGTCGCCCAGATGCAGGACGGCGTCCAGGTCGCGGCGGGCCGCGAGGTGGCGGTAGGGGGAGAACCAGCCGGCCTCCCAGTTCGCGCAGGAGACCACGCCGAAGCGGATCCCGGGGACGGCCGCACCGGTGGCGGGCGCCGTGCGGGTGCGGCCCACGGGCGAGAGGACCCCCTGCCCGCCCTCCGGTCCGCCGGGCGCCGCCGCGAAGCGGAACCAGTACGTCGTCGCCGGGCGCAGTCCCCGCACGTCGGCCTTGACGGTGTGGTCGGTGCCGGCCCGCGCGACGGCGGTGCCGCGGGCGGTGACCCGGGAGAAGGCACTGTCCTCGGCGATCTCCCAGATCACCGCCGTGTCGGCGCCGAGGCCCGAGCCGGGCACGGCCTCCGGGGCGGGGGTGACGCGGGTCCACAGGAGTACACCGTCGGGCAGGGGGTCGCCGGAGGCGACGCCGTGCAGGAAGGCCGGGCCGTCGGCGGCGCGGGCGCTGGTGGTGGCGGCGAGCACGGGGGCGGCTACCGCGGTGGCGGCCGCGGCCTTGACGACCGTGCGGCGGCTGGGGGAGGCAAGGAGGTCTCGTCTGGTCACGGACGAGCACCCTACTGGCGCGTAGGGCGCACGGACGGGCGAACGGAGGAAGTTCGCCCGTCCGTCGGCCGGACGGCGCCCGCACTTACGCTGCCGTACCCCCTGGGGCCGCGAGTCCTCCCGGCGGGCCGCCGGAGCCGAGGGCCGCCGGCCGCCCGCGGGGGCGGGGTCAGCCCTTCAGGGCCTTCGTGATCGCCGCGTCGAACTCGGCCACCGTCATCGGAGCGTTCTTGCTGCCCTCGGCGGTGACGGTCTCGCCGTCCATCTTGAGCGTCGGCGTGCCCTGGACGCCGCTCTTGTCGAAGGCCTTGGACATCTTCATGGCCCAGGCGTCGTACGTACCGTCCTCGACGGCCTTCCTGAACGCGGCGTTGCCCTTCAGCGCGTCCACGGTGTCCGCCACCTCGATCAGGTAGTCGTCCTCGGCGAACTTGTCGCTCGTCTCCTCGGGGTGGTACTTCGCGGAGTACAGCGCCGCCTTGTAGTCCAGGAACGCCTCCGGGCTCACGTCGAGCGCCGCGCCGAGGGCGCTCAGGGCGTTCTTGGAGCCCTCGCCGCTGTCGGAGTTGTCGATGAACGTCGCGCCCACGTACTTGATCTTGTACTTGCCGGCCTCGACGTCCTTCGCGACCGTCTCGCCGACGGTCTGCTCGAACGTGGCGCAGATCGGGCAGCGGGAGTCCTCGTACAGCTCGAGGGTCTTCTTGGCGCTCGACTTGCCGATCACGACGGTCGTGCCGTCGTCGCCCGAGGTGTTCTTGGGGGCGGTGACGTTCTTCGCGTCGGCCGCGGCCTCCCAGGCGGAGGGCTTGTTCAGCTGCATCACGCCGTAGCTGACGGCTCCGGCGATCGCGAGGACGGCGACGACCGAGACGCCGACGATGATCTGCTTGCGGGTCCTGTCCTTCCTGGCCTGACGCTCGCGCTCCTCGCGCAGCCGCTCGCGGGCGGCGGACTTGTGGGCCTGGCTGTTGCGCTTGCTCATGGGGATACTCCGTGACGGTGGGGTGGCTCGGGGTTCTGCCGGGGATCAGGCGGTGGCGCCGACGGATCCCGGAGGCCCTCTGCGCCCCACGCAGTGCACGAGCAGCCGGGCGGCGAAGTAGCACGATGGCCGTCACCGCAGAGATTTCCGCAGCCCGTCCGTCGACGGCCACGTCCCGGGCGGGCGCGGTCGCGGTGACGGCCGCGCT
>NZ_JBEXWB010000155.1:0-14342 GCF_040629645.1 Streptomyces sp. NPDC005899
CGCCCCCGCCCGCCCCGGCCGCCGCCCCCCGGCCCCACCCCGCCGCGCCCGCGGACGCCCGCCTCGCGCAGCCCCGGGTCCGCCAGCACGGCGTCGAGGCTGTCGAGGAGTGCCAGGTAGCGCGCGCTGTCCAGTGCGGCGAGGACCCGCTCCCGGGACGCGGTGCCGTGCGCGGTGGACCACAACCGCAGCCGGGCTTCGGCCGGTCCGAGCAGCAGGGTCCGGGGGACGCCCCCGAGGCGCGTGCGCAGGCGTGCGTCGAGGACCTCGTGGTCGCGTCCGGCGCCGAGCTCGGTGGCGAGCCACTTCAGCTCGTCGCCGACGGGGTCGGTGACGGCCCTGTCGAGGACGGCGCGGTACGTCCGGAAGGCGCTGCGCAGCCGGCGGGTCGCGACCCGCATCCGGTGCAGGGAGTCGGGCAGCCCGCGCCGCACCGCGGGGTCGAGGGTGACGATGGCCTCCGCCTGGCGGCGGACGTAGGCGAGGACGTGGTCCCCCGCGGTGACGGGGGCCGCCTCTTCCCGCCCGCCGGGGGCCGCCTGCCGCGTCCTCACCGGGGCCCCG
Source organism: Streptomyces sp. NPDC005899 (assembly GCF_040629645.1). NCBI lineage: Bacteria > Bacillati > Actinomycetota > Actinomycetes > Kitasatosporales > Streptomycetaceae > Streptomyces > Streptomyces sp. NPDC005899. Next base: position 565 of record NZ_JBEXWB010000155.1, read on the forward strand.
GTGGCCGGTGCCGTCTCCGCCAGGGCTCTGGCCAGCTTGGAGGTGGAGGTGGCGGGCCGCACTCCCGCCTTGCGCAGCCGTTTGCCCACGGCGTCCAGGAGCACGGGGTCGCCGCCGTCGGCGAGCTCGACCTCGATCTCGGTCCAGGCCGCCGTGGGACCGCCGTGCTCCGGCAGCCGCTCGGCGCAGACCTCGTCGACGCTGACCTCGGCGAGCAGGCCGTCCTCGGCGTCGAGGAGGTGGTGGACGTCGCGGGTGGTGAGGAGCCGGACGACGGGCACGGGCTCCACGGCACGGACCCGGGAGCGGAGCAGGGAGGCGAGGCTGTCCGGCAGGGTGTCGGCGGGCGGGGCCTGGATCTCGTCCCGGACGCCTGGGGCCACGGGGAATTTCAGGTGCCAGCCGGCGTCGCTCCCGCCGCTTCTGCGGCGCAGGGTGATGGAGTCGGCGGCGAGGCGGAGGTCGGGGGTGTCGTAGTAGACGGCGTCGAGCTCGCTCACGCCGCGGTGGACGACGGCCGACACCCCGGCCACCTTCCTCAGGTCGGGCAGCCGGGTGTCGGTCGCGGCTTCGTACTTACGCTCGATCTCTCGCTTGACGTCCGCCATGTATCGAATCTATCCGCGCCGGGGGCGGTTATGCAGGGCGGTGTGCGCCGGATCAGGCCGTTATCGGCCGTTGCACCTTGATCGACTGGAGCAGTCCGATGGCCACCCACACGGCGAACATCGACGAACCCCCGTACGAGACGAAGGGCAGCGGCAGCCCGGCCACCGGCATGATGCCGAGCGTCATCCCGATGTTCTCGAAGGACTGGAACGCGAACCAGGCGATGATCCCGGCGGCCACGACGGTGCCGTACAGCTCGGTCGTCTCGCGGGCGATGCGGCAGGCGCGCCACAGGACGACGCCGAGCAGGAGGAGGATCAGCCCGGCGCCGAGGAAGCCCAGCTCCTCCCCGGCGACCGTGAAGACGAAGTCGGTCTGCTGCTCGGGGACGAACTGCCCGGTCGTCTGGGAGCCGTTGAACAGGCCGGTTCCGGTGAGCCCGCCGGAACCGATGGCGATGCGGGCCTGGTTGGTGTTGTAGCCGACACCGGCGGGGTCCAGCGCCGGGTTGGCGAAGGCCGCGAAGCGGGCGATCTGGTACTCGTCGAGGAGGCCCAGCTGCCAGACGGCGATGGCGCCCGTCGTCCCCGCGCCGAGGAGCCCGAACACCCAGCGGTTGGAGGCGCCGGAGGCGAGCAGGACGCCGAGCACGATGACGGCCATGACCATGACGGAGCCGAGGTCCGGCATCAGCATGACGACCGCCATGGGGATGATCGCCACGCCGAGCGACTTGGCGACCGTCCGGTGGTCGGGGTGCAGCTGGTCGCCCGCGTCCACGCGGGCGGCGAGCAGCATCGCCATCCCGAGGATGATCGTGATCTTGGTGAACTCGGAGGGCTGGAGGGAGAAGCCGCCACCGACGATGATCCACGCGTGGGCCCCGTTGACGGTGGCGCCGAGCGGGGTGAGGACCGCGAGGACCAGCAGGACGGAGATGCCGTACAGGACCGGTACGGCCCCCCGCAGGGTGCGGTGCCCGAGCCAGACGGTGCCGATCATCAGCGCCAGGCCGATGCCCGTGTTGAGGACGTGACGGAAGAGGAAGTAGTACGGATCCCCGTGGGTCAGCGAGTCCCGTCCGCGGGTCGCCGACCAGACCAGCAGCGAGCCGATGAACGACAGAGTGATCGCCGAGCCGAGCAGCGGCCAGTCCAGCCGCCTCACGACGGAGTCGCGGGCGGTGAGCCTGTCCCAGTAGGACCGCTCGGGGGTGTAGCGCGAGACGGAGAAGCCTGCCATCAGTCACGCCTCCCCGTGGCCGCGGCCGGCGCGCCGGCGAGGGCCTGCGTGCCCTGGTCGGCGGGCGGCTCGGGAACGTACGGCTTGATCCTGGGTGCGTCGATGGAGCCGTCCGGGCCGATCCTGGGCAGGGCCTTCTGGGGCTTGGGCAGGAGGGCCTTCTTCAGGTTCTGCTTGCCCTCGGCGTCGAGTCCGTAGAGCGCGTTGTAGATGTTGCGCACGGCGGGCCCGGACGCCCCGGAGCCCGTACCGCCCTGAGAGATCGTCATGACGATCGAGTAGTCCTTGGTGTACGTGGCGAACCAGGAGGTCGTCTGCTTGCCGTAGACCTCGGCCGTTCCCGTCTTGGCGTGCATCGGGATCTTGTCCTGGGGCCATCCGCCGAACCGCCAGGCGGCGCTGCCCCGGGTCGCGACTCCCGCGAGGGCTTCGTCTATTTTGTCCCGGGTGTCTCCCTTGAAGGGAAGCTTGCCGTGAGCCTGCGGCTCGATCTCCTGGACGGTCCGGCCGTCGCCGCTGACGACGGCCTTGCCCACGGTGGGGTCGTACAGCGTGCCGCCGTTGGAGATCGCGGCGTAGATCGTCGCCATCTGGATGGGCGTGACGAGGGTGTCGCCCTGGCCGATCGAGTAGTTGACGGAGTCACCGGCACGCATCTTGTATCCCTCGACGCAGCCTTCGTACGCGATCTTCTCGACGTACGTGCCGTCCTTCTTGCCCTGCTTGCACCAGGAGGCCTTGTTCGCGTCGTAGAAGTCCTGCTTCCACTTGCGGTCGGGGACGCGTCCGGGGACCTCGTTGGGGAGGTCGATACCGGTCTCCTTGCCGAGGCCGAACTGGTGGGCGGTCCGGTAGAACCAGTCGTCCGGCTTCTTCTTCGGCTTGTTGCCGCCGTCCTTCTGCCACTCCCTGTGCGCCAGCCCGTAGTAGACGGTGTCGCAGGAGACCTCGAGGGCGCGGCCGATGGTGATGCTGCCGTATCCCTGGGACTCGAAGTTCTTGAAGGTCTGGCCGCCGACGTTGTACGAGCTGGGGCAGGGGTAGTTGCCGTCGAATTCGTAGCCGGCGTTGACGGCGGCGGTCGAGGAGATCACCTTGAAGATGGAGCCCGGGGCCGCGGTGCCCTGGATGGCGCGGTTGAGCAGCGGGAAGTTGGACTTCTTGCCGGTGAGCTTCGCGTAGTCCTTGGCCGAGATGCCGCCGACCCAGGCGTTCGGGTCGTACGTCGGCAGGGACGCCATCGAGACGATGCGGCCGGTCTTGGCCTCCATCACGACGACGGCTCCGGAGTCGGCCTTGTAGAACTCGTTGGTGTTGCGGTCCATCTCCTTGCGGGCCGTCTTCATGGCCTTGTCCAGCTCGTACTCGGCGACGGCCTGGACCCGGGCGTCGATGGAGGTGACGACGCTGGCGCCGGCCTGGGCCTCGTCGTTCTTCGCCTGGCCGATGACCCGGCCGAGGTTGTCGACCTCGTAACGGGTGACGCCGGCCTTGCCGCGCAGCTCCTTGTCGTACGTGCGTTCCAGCCCGGAGCGGCCGACCTGGTCGGAGCGGAGGTAGGGCGACTCGGTGTCCTGCGCCTTGGTGATCTCCTCGTCCGTGACGGGTGAGAGGTAACCGAGGACCTGGGCGGTGTTGGCCTTGCCGGGTGCGGCGTAGCGGCGCACGGCGGTGGGCTCGGCGGTGATGCCGGGGAAGTCCTCGGCACGCTCGCGGATCGTGAGGGCCTGCTGGGTGGTGGCCTCGTCGGTCACCGGGATCGGCTGGTAGGGCGAGCCGTTCCAGCAGGGCTGCGGGGTCTTGGAGTCGCAGAGCCGGACCTTGTCCCGGACCTCCTTGGGCTTCATGCCCAGGACGTCGGCGAGCCGGGTGAGGACGGCGACGCCGTCGTCCTTCATCTTCATCAGCTCGGTGCGGCTGGCGGAGACGACGAGGCGGGTCTCGTTGTCGGCGAGGGGCACGCCGCGCGCGTCCAGGATGGAGCCGCGGACGGCCGGCTGCACGACCTGCTGGACGTGGTTGTTCTTGGCCTCGTCGGTGTACTCCTGGCCGTTGCGGATCTGGAGGTACCAGAGCCGGCCGCCGAGCGTGAGGAGCAGGGAGAAGACGAGGACCTGGATGACGACGAGCCGGATCCGCACCCGCGGGGTCCGGCCGGTCTCCGGGATATTGCTCACGGGGTGCCCCCGGTGGTGGTGGGTCGGCCGGGGGTACGGGGGTCGCCCCCGGAGGAACACAGCCTCACGGGGTGCCCCCGGTGGTGGTGGGTCGGCCGGGGGTACGGGGGTCGCCCCCGGAGGAACACAGCCTCACGGGGTGCCCCCGGTGGTGGTGGGTCGGCCGGTGCTGCTGCGGCGTCACAGTCGCTTGACTCCCTTGATCCGTCCTGCGCGGGCGGCACGGCCACGTGCTGCCCGCAGGCGCATCCCGTTCCGCTGGCTACCGATCCGCAGCCCGGTGCCGGAGGCCAGCCAGCCGGCGGCGACGTCCCCGCCGGAGCCGCTGTCGGCGAGCGGATCGTTCTCGGTGCGTCTGGCCAGCGCCATGATCAGCGGAACGGTGAACGGCGCGAGGAGCAGGTCGTAGAGCACGGCGGTGAACAGCAGGCTGCCCAGACCGACGTGGCGGGCCGCCGTGTCACCGACGAGGGCACCGACGCCCGCGTAGAGCAGGGTCGATCCGATCGCCGCCGCGACGACGAAGGCCATCGGGGTGAACGCCGACTTGAGCCGGCCGTTCTCGGGCCGCGCCATTCCGGCGAGGTACCCGATGACGCAGAGCACCAGCGCGTAGCGTCCGGCGGCGTGGTCGGCCGGGGGTGCCAGGTCGGCGAGGAGCCCCGCGCCGAAGCCGATGAGCGAGCCGCTCACGGGCCCGTACACGAAGGCGAGTCCGAGCACGACGAGGAGCAGCAGATCGGGGGTGGCGCCGGGGAGCTGGAGGCGGGCGAGCACGGATACCTGGACGACGAGGGCGACGACGACCAGGGCGACGGAGAGCAGGGTCCGGTTGAAGGGCATGGGGATCAGCTCTACCTCTGGTCGTTCGCCGCGTCACCGGCGTCTGTGGCGGCATCCGGAGAGGCGCTGCCGCCGGCCTCCGTGTCGGGCTTCTCGTTGATGTTGCCGACCACCTTGCCGTCGGCGTCCACGAGGTCTCCGTTCGGCTGGGCCGTCACGGTGACGGTCGGGGCCGGCTTCGGCTTCTGCGGCTTCTTCGGCTGCTTGGGCAGGACCATGTCGCGCGGGTCCTCGCGAGGTGCCTGCACGACGATGCCGACGATGTCGAGCTTGGTGAAGCCCACGAACGGACGCACGTAGACCGTCCGGGTGAGGTCACCGCCGGACGGGTCGACGCGGACGACCTCGCCGACCGGGACGCCGGGCACGAAGGGCTTGTCCTTGCTCGACCCGAAGGTGACGAGCCGGTCGCCCTTGCTCACCTTCGCCTTGCCGTTGAGGAACTGCACGGACAGCGGCCGCGACCCCTGTCCGGTGGCGAAGCCGAGCTCGTCGGTCTTCTCCATCCGGGTCCCGACGGTGAAGTCGGGGTCGTTGGCCAGCAGGACCGTCGCGGTGTCCGGGCCGACCGTGGTCACCCGGCCGACGAGGCCCTCCCCGTTCAGTACGGTCATGTCGCGCTTGAGGCCGTCGTGCGCACCGGCGTCGATGGTGATCGTCCAGGAGAAGCCCTGGGCCGCTCCTATGGCGATGACCTCGGCGGCCTTGATGCCGTACTGGCCGGCTCCCGCGGTCTTCAGCATGCTGTCGAGCTGGCGCACCTTGCTGCCGGTGCGGTCGTCGCTGCCGAGCCTCGTCTTGAGGGCTGCGTTCTCCTGCTCCAGTACCGCGATCCGGTCGTGCCGGTCACCGGAGTCCCGTACGGCGCCGATGGCGTTGCCCACCGGGTCGACCGCGGCCGCGACACCGTTCTCGACCGGCCCGAAGGCCGTCGCGGCGGCCTGCCGGGCCCCGTCCACGGGTGATTCCTCACCACCGCGGATGTCGACCGTGATCAGGGCGAATGCGATGGCGATCAGCAGCACCAGGAGCAGCCGGCTCTCTCGTGTGTCCCTCACGTGCGGCGGCCGTGCCTTCCTCGTCGGAATGTTCGTGCCTGTAGGTCGACGTGCCTGTATGTCGATGTGCGGGGGCCGGCGTCCCGCCGTACCGGACGGCGGTGCCCGTACGGCGGAACACCGGGTACTACCGTCGGGGCTGGGCGTCCAGGACCTGCTGGAGCGCCTCGAACTCCTCGACGCACTTGCCGGATCCGAGCGCCACCGAGTCCAGCGGGTCCTCGGCGATGTGGATCGGCATGCCCGTCTCGTGGCGCAGCCGCTCGTCCAGTCCGCGCAGGAGCGCGCCGCCGCCGGTCAGGACGATGCCGCGGTCCATCACGTCACCCGAGAGCTCCGGCGGGCACTTGTCGAGCGTCGTCTTGACGGCGTCGACGATCGCGTTGACCGGCTCCTCGATGGCCTTGCGGACCTCGGCCGCCGAGATGACGACGGTCTTGGGCAGGCCGGAGACCAGGTCGCGCCCGCGGATCTCGGTGTGCTCGTCCTTGTCCAGGTCGTAGGCCGAGCCGATCGTGATCTTGATCTGCTCGGCGGTGCGCTCACCGAGGAGGAGCGAGTACTCCTTCTTGATGTGCTGGATGATCGCGTTGTCCAGCTCGTCACCGGCGACCCGGATCGACTGCGCGGTGACGATGCCGCCGAGCGAGATCACGGCGACCTCGGTGGTGCCGCCACCGATGTCGACGACCATGTTGCCGGTGGCCTCGTGGACCGGCAGGCCGGAACCGATGGCCGCGGCCATGGGCTCCTCGATGATGTGCACCTGGCGCGCGCCCGCCTGCGTCGACGCCTCGATGACGGCGCGTCGCTCGACCCCTGTGATGCCGGAGGGCACACAGACGACGACCCGCGGGCGGGCCAGGTAGCGGCGCTTGTGGATCTTGAGGATGAAGTAGCGGAGCATGCGCTCCGTGATCTCGAAGTCGGCGATGACGCCGTCCTTGAGCGGCCGCACGGCAACGATGTTGCCCGGCGTACGGCCGATCATCTTCTTGGCCTCGGAGCCGACCGCGAGGATCCCGCCGGTGTTGGTGTTGATGGCCACGACGGACGGCTCGTTCAGGACGATGCCGCGCCCCCTGACGTACACCAGCGTGTTGGCAGTCCCGAGGTCGATAGCCATGTCACGGCCGATGAACGACATTGAGTTCCCCTTGTTCCCCATGAGGATGCGTCGGGCCTTCCAGGAAGCGAGAAATGGCTTGTTCCAGGTAGGCGAGGTTGGCGCTGCGGGCGTGGACTTCTCCATCGTAGTGCCGCGTGCACGGACACAGCGCGAGGGTCCTTCGCCTGTGCGGGTGGAACGGTGGCCCGTTCCACCCATGGTGACGTTACGTCGGGACGATGCGTTCCCGCGATACCCGACCCTATGCCGAAGGGCGGCCGAATTACTTCGGTCGCCCCAGGTCATGAGCGCTGTTCGGCGGAGCCGACGTCAGGAAAGCCCCGGGAAGAAAAGCTTCAGTTCCCGCTCCGCGGACTCCTCGGAGTCCGAGGCGTGGATGAGGTTCTCCCGCGTGATGGTGCCGAAATCACCCCGGATGGAGCCGGGCGCGGCGGCGATCGGATCGGTGGGGCCGGCGAGGGCGCGGACACCCTCGATCACCCGCTCGCCTTCGGCCACCAGGGCGACGACGGGGCCGGAGGCCATGAACTCGACCAGCGGCTCGTAGAACGGACGGCCCTTGTGCTCGCCGTAGTGCTGCTCCAGCGTCGCCCGGTCCAGCGTGCGCAGCTCCAGCGCGGTGATCGTCCAGTTGGCCTTGCGCTCGATGCGGCCGACGATCTCGCCGATCAGCCCGCGCCGGACGGCGTCGGGCTTGAGAAGGACGAGGGTGCGCTGGGTCATGTGCGGCTCCTTGCGGGCTTGCGGATGCGGTTCGAGCCCTGAGATTACAGGGATACGGGATCACCCCGACGGCGGGGTTTGCTCCCCGTCGGCCTCAGCCCCGCGCCTCTGCCGCCTGCTGGGCCTCGGCCTGCGCCGCCCACCGGGCCTTCGCCTCGTCGATCGTGCGGCCGTAGTGCACCGAGGCCCACCACAGGGCGCCGAAGGCCACCCCGAGGATGAACATCATCGGGACGACGAGGCCGCTGAGGAACAGGGCGGCCTGCAGCGCCCAGCCGAGCTGTACGCCACCGGGGCGGGTGATCATGCCGCAGAGCAGGACGGACACCAGCATGCCGATGCCGCACACCGTCCAGACCGTGCCCATGGACATGCCGTCCAGCTTCATGGCCACCAGGCCGGCGAAGCCGATCACGAAGAACTCGCCGATCAGCGTCGAGGCGCAGAGCGTACGCATGGGTCAGTGCCTTCCCAGAAGCAGCCGGGCCTCGCCGACCGTGATGACGGAACCGGTCACCAATACCCCGGCTCCCGCGTATTCGGCCTCCTCCTCCGCGAGGGTGATGGCGGCCTCGAGCGCGTCGTCCAGACGCGGCTCGACCTGGACCCGCTCGTTGCCGAAGACCTCCACCGCCACCGCGGCGAGCGCGTCGGCGTCCATCGCGCGCGAGCTGGAGTTCTGCGTCACGACGACCTCGGCGAAGATCGGCTCGAAGGCTTCGAGCAGCCCCCTGACGTCCTTGTCGTCACTGGCTCCGACGACTCCGATGAGCCGGGAGAAGCTGAACGCCTCGGAGACGCCCTCGGCGGCGGCGCGCGCACCGGCCGGGTTGTGGGCGGCGTCCAGGACGACGGTCGGGCTCGATCGGACGACCTCCAGACGCCCCGGGGAGAGCACCGCGAGGAATGCCTTGCGGACCGCTTCGACGTCGAGGCTGCGGGCCTGCTCGGCACCGATGCCGAAGAACGCCTCCACCGCGGCCAGCGCCACGGCGGCGTTGTGCGCCTGGTGCGCTCCGTAGAGCGGCAGGAAGATGTTGTCGTACTCGCCGCCCAGGCCGCGCAGGGTCAGCAGCTGGCCGCCGACGGCGACCTCCCGTGAGACGACACCGAACTCCATGCCCTCGCGGGCGACCGTGGCGTCCACCTCGACGGCCTTCTTCAGCATGACCTGTGCGGCGTCGACCGGCTGCTGCGACAGGATCACCGTCGCGCCCTGCTTGATCACGCCGGACTTCTCGGCCGCGATCTCGGCGGGGGTGGTGCCGAGGCGATCGGTGTGGTCGAGCGAGATGGGCGTGACGACGGCGACGGAACCGTCGATGACGTTCGTCGCGTCCCAGGTGCCGCCCATGCCGACCTCGACGACCGCGACGTCGACCGGCGCGTCGGCGAAGGCCGCGTACGCCATGCCCGTCAGGACCTCGAAGAACGACAGCCGGTAGGGCTGCTGGACGTCGACCATCTCGACGTACGGCTTGATGTCGTCGTACGTCTCGATGAAGCGCTCGGCGTCGATCGGGGCGCCGTCCAGGCTGATCCGCTCGGTGATCGACTGCACGTGCGGGGAGGTGTACCGCCCGGTGCGCAGCTCGAAGGCGTTCAGCAGGGCCTCGATCATGCGGGCGGTGCTCGTCTTGCCGTTCGTCCCGGTGATGTGGATCGAGGGGTAGGCGCGCTGCGGCTCCCCCAGGACGTCCATCAGGGCGGCGATGCGGGTCACGGACGGCTCGAGCTTCGTCTCGCCCCAGCGGCCGGCGAGCTCCTGCTCCACGACGCGCAGTGCCCTGTCCGTCTCCGGGTCGGCGGGTCGGTCGGGCACGGCCTCGGCCCGGGCCGGGCCGGACTGGGTACGCAGTGTGCGGCTCCCGGCCTCGATCACCGCCAGGTCGGGGTCGCGCTGGGTCGCCTCGTCGACGATCTCCTCGAAGGTGTCGTCGGGATCTGACGCGTCGTGCCGGTCTGAAGGGCGGGGCTCACTCACAGGGCCAGTCTACGGATGGCCGCGGACATCGCGTGCAGCGCCCGGCGCGACGCCCCCTGGCCGGGCGGCGGCCAGGTCATGCGTGCGACACCCGTCCGGCGCGGGCGCGGCCGAAAAGGCCGACCGGTCCCGCACCTGGCCTCAGGCGCGTACGGCGAAGCCCCCGCGCTCCCGGTCGGTCGGGGGTGCGGGGGCTCCGTGATCAGCTCATCAGCCCTGCGGCAGGTTCGCCAGCTGGGCGGAGATCCGTTCGATGTCCGCCTCGGCCTTGGAGAGCCGGCCGCGGATCTTGTCGACCACGTTGTCCGGCGCCTTGGCGAGGAAGGCCTCGTTGCCGAGCTTGCCGGTGGCCTGGGCCTTCTCCTTCTCGGCCGCGCCGAGGTCCTTCTCCAGGCGCTTGCGCTCCGCCGCCACGTCGATCGTGCCGGAGAGGTCGAGCGCGACGGTGGCACCGGCGACCGGCAGCGAGGCGGTGGCGTGGAACCCCTCCTCGGCGGGCTGCAGGCGCAGCAGCTGGCGGATCGCCGCCTCGTGCGGGGCGAGCGCCGTACCGCTCAGGGTGAGCTCGGCCGGAACCTTCTGGCCGGGCTGCAGGCCCTGGTCGTTGCGGAAGCGGCGGACCTCCGTGACGACCTGCTGGACGAGCTCGATCTCCTTCTCGGCGGCTTCGTCGCGGAAGCCGGAGTCGGCCGGCCACGGGGCGATGACGACGGACTCGCGGCCCGTGAGGGCGGTCCACAGCGCCTCGGTGACGAACGGCACGATCGGGTGCAGCAGGCGCAGCATCACGTCGAGGACCTCGCCGAGGACCCGGCCCGAGACCTCGGCCGGGCGGCCGCCCGCGAAGAACGTGGTCTTGGACAGCTCGACGTACCAGTCGAAGACCTCGTCCCAGGCGAAGTGCCGTAGCGACTCGCTGATCCTGGCGAACTGGTAGTCGTCGTAGTACGCGTCGACGTCCGCGACCGTCCTGCCCAGGCGCGACAGGATCCAGCGGTCGGTCACCGACATCTCGTCGGCACAGGGCAGTTCGCCCTCGATCGTGGCCCCGTTCATCAGGGCGAAGCGGGTGGCGTTCCAGATCTTGTTGGAGAACTTCGCCGAACCCTGGACCCAGTCCTCACCGATCGGGACGTCCGTGCCCGGGTTGGCGCCGCGCGCGAGGGTGAAGCGCAGCGCGTCGGAGCCGTACTTGTCCATCCAGTCCAGCGGGTTGACCACGTTGCCGAAGGACTTCGACATCTTCTTGCCGTGCTCGTCGCGGACCATGCCGTGCAGGACGATGGTGCCGAACGGCGGGACGCCGTCGTTGACGTACAGGCCGAACATCATCATCCGGGCGACCCAGAAGAAGAGGATGTCGTAGCCGGTGACCAGGACCGAGTTCGGGTAGAACTTCGCGAGGCTGTCGGTCTGTTCGGGCCAGCCGAGCGTGGAGAACGGCCACAGGCCGGAGGAGAACCAGGTGTCCAGGACGTCGCTGTCCTGCGTCCAGCCCTCACCGGTGGGCGCCTCGTCGTCCGGGCCGACGCAGACGACCTCGCCGTTCGGGCCGTACCAGACGGGGATGCGGTGGCCCCACCAGAGCTGGCGCGAGATGCACCAGTCGTGGAGGTTGTCGACCCAGTCGAAGTAGCGCTTCTCCATCTCCTGGGGGTGGATCTTGACCTTGCCGTCGCGGACGGCGTCGCCCGCGGCCTTGGCCAGGGGGCCGACCTTGACCCACCACTGGAGGGACAGGCGGGGCTCGATGGTGGTCTTGCAGCGCGAGCAGTGGCCCACGGAGTGGGTGTACGGCCGCTTCTCGGCGACGATCCGGCCCTCGGCGCGCAGGGCGGCGACGATGGCGGAGCGGGCTTCCAGGCGGTCCAGGCCCTCGAAGGGGCCGGGGACCGTGATGACGGCACGCTCGTCCATGACCGCGATGTTCGGCAGGTCGTGGCGCTTGCCGATCTCGAAGTCGTTGGGGTCGTGCGCGGGCGTCACCTTGACGGCGCCGGTGCCGAACTCCGGGTCGACGTGCTGGTCGGCGACGACCGGGATCGTACGGTCGGTCAGCGGCAGCTTGATCTGCTTGCCGACCAGGTGCTCGTAGCGCTCGTCGTCGGGGTGGACGGCGACCGCGGTGTCACCGAGCATCGTCTCGGCGCGGGTGGTGGCGACGACGATCGTCTCGTCGCCCTCGCCGTACGTCATGGAGACGAGCTCGCCGTCGTCCTCCTGGTACTCGACCTCGATGTCCGAGATCGCCGTGAGGCAGCGCGGACACCAGTTGATGATGCGCTCGGCGCGGTAGATCAGCTCGTCGTCGTACATCCGCTTGAAGATGGTCTGGACGGCCTTGGACAGGCCCTCGTCCATCGTGAAGCGCTCACGGGACCAGGCGACACCCTCGCCGAGGCGGCGCATCTGGCCGGAGATCTGACCGCCGGACTCGTTCTTCCACTGCCAGACGCGCTCGACGAAGGCCTCCCGGCCCAGGTCGTGGCGGGACTTGCCCTCCTTGGCGAGTTCGCGTTCGACGACGTTCTGGGTCGCGATGCCCGCGTGGTCCATACCGGGCTGGTACAGGGCCTCGAAGCCCTGCATGCGCTTGCGGCGCACGAGGGCGTCGATCAGGGTGTGCTCGAAGGCGTGCCCCAGATGGAGGGAGCCGGTGACGTTGGGCGGCGGGATGACGATGGAGTACGGCGGCTTGTCGCTGTGCTCGTCGGCTTCGAAGTAACCGCGTTCTACCCAGCGCTCGTACAGCTTCCCCTCCACCTCGGCCGGCGCGTACTGGGTCGGCAGTTCGGGGGTGCTGGCTGGCTGCTGCGCTGCGTTCTCGGTCACGGCACACAGTTTAGGGGCGTCACAGTCATGCACTGAAACCGGTTTGTTCAGTAACGGTGTGCGGCCCGGTGCCCCATGTCAGCGCGGCTTCCGTCAGGATGTCCGGAACGCATAAGCATTCTGGAGGGGACAGCGCAATGAGCTACAACCAGCCGGGCCCGTACGGCGGGCAGCCGCCGCAGGGCCAGCCCGGACCGTACGGCCAGCAGCCGGGCCCGTACGGCCAGCAGCCGGGCCCGTACGGCGGCCCCCCTCCGCAGGGCCAGCCGCAGGGCCAGCCGCAGGGCCAGCCGGGCTACGGCTACCCGCAGCAGGCCCCCCAGGGCGTCCCGCCGCAGCAGCAGCCCCCGCAGCCGGGTTACGGCTACCCGCCGCAGGGCCAGCAGCCGGGTCCGTACGGTCAGCAGCCGCCCACCCCGCCGTACGGCGGCCAGCAGGCGTACCCGGGCATGCCGCCGGAGCCGGGTGCCCCGAAGAAGAAGACGGGCCTGATCATCGGCGCCGCCGTGGTGGCGCTGGCCGTGGTGGCGGGCGGCGTCTACTTCTTCACCTCGGGCGGGGGCTCGAGCAACAGCGACGTGGCCGACTCCACCAAGGGCTACAAGCTGACGCCGGCCGCCTCGGTGGACGCCTACAAGCAGGACACCTCCAACAAGGCCCCGTCCGGTCCGCTCACGGGCAAGGAGAAGGCCGAGTCGGAGGCGATGGGCGTCAAGAACCCCAGCCAGGCGGGCGCCCAGTACATGAGCGGCAGCAAGGAGAACCCCCTCACCGCCAAGATGCTCATGCTCTACGGGGCCTGGGGCGAGATCGACGACCCCGCGAAGGTCATCGACGGCTTCTTCAAGAACGCCGAGAAGGAGACGATGAAGGACGAGGACGCGAAGGGCACCCTCGTCGGCAGCCCCAAGAACGTGACCCCGGCCGGCTTCGAGGGCGCGCTGATGAAGTGCCAGGACATGAAGATCGTCAACGCCGAGGCCGACGGGAAGCCGGAGAACGGCCCGAAGGAGATGACCATGCCCGTCTGTGTCTGGGCCGACTACAGCACCGTCGCGGCGGTGATCGGGTTCGACATCGGTGGCGCCATGACGAACAAGCCGATGTCGCAGGACGAAGTGGCCGTTCTGGCCGCCAAGCTCTACAACACCTCCCGCACCAAGGTCTGATCCCGCACCGAC
>NZ_JBEXWB010000156.1:0-14296 GCF_040629645.1 Streptomyces sp. NPDC005899
CGGCCGCCTGCGCCCTCGCCCTGCCGCTCGCGCTGTACCTGGGCCACATCGGCAGGGGGGGTGCGCTCGCGGTCAACATCTCCAACGTGCCGCATTCCAGGGTGAGGAGGGCCCGCCGCCGCTCCGGTGCGGGCCGGTGCGGGGGCAGCTTGTCGGCAAGGCGCCTGCGGACCAGCGAGGCCGCGTGATGGACCGGCACGGGAAGCCCGCCGGTCAGGGCGTGCAGCAGTTCCGTCTCCGTCGCGCCCCGCTCGAACCACTCGGCGACCTGCGGCTCCAGGCTCGCGCACTCCGCCGCCGAGAGGCTGAGCGCGGGGGCCGTACGCCCGAGGGCCGCCAGCAGGACGAACGCGCGTGAGCGGGTGGGCCGTCGCCGCGTCTCCCGCGGGACGTCGCCCCGGACGAACGCCGCCCACCAGTCGTCGTCGCGTGCGGTACGGGAGAAGAACGTCCGGGTGACCCAGAGCAGCACCTCCCCGGTGGCGACGCACTCGCTGCCCCGGCGCAGATGTCCGGCCGCCTGGAGCCTGTTGAGTGCGGTCCGCAGGGCGCACTGGCCGTACGGGAGCCATTTGGCGAGCGTCTTGACGGAGATGTCGGAGCCGTCCGGCAGCCGGTCCACGTACGCGGCGACGGCGGCCTCCCGGGGCGGCAGGTGGGAGAAGTCGCGCTCACCGCGCGGGCGCTGGTCCGGCGCGGAACGCTTGCCGTAACCGGGGTTGGCCATCGGGTGCGGTGGCAGGTACGGAGACGAGGGGGCAGCACTAAACTGGTCGGCAGCCATCGGATCGCTCTTTCGATCGAGTGGTCAGACCCCTGCCAGGTGTTCGCGCACCAGCGGGGGTCGTTCTGTTTCCGGACGCACGCTAGAGCGTCGCGACGGTGTGTGGCAACTCGGTCACAAACGGTCAACAACGCAGGTCGGGAGGGTGGGTGGGTGGGAGGAGGCCCACCTGCCCTTCCCTGGAAAGAGCGCTCGGAGTCCAGGGCTTGAGCCCCGGGGTCAACGCGAGCGGCCCGGGTCCCCGAACTGATGGTCTCCGCCGCGAAGCCGGCCGAGGGAGGAAGTCGTCGTGGCTGGGCGGTCGAGGGCGGGCCGGGTAACCTGCCGCTCACGCCCCCAGGCCGGCGTCCCGTGCCAGCAGGGCCGCCTGCACCCGGTTCTCGCATCCCAGCTTGGTGAGGATGCGGCTCACGTACGTCTTGACCGTGGCCTCGCTCATGTGGATGCGCTGACCCGCGTCCGCGTTGGACAGTCCTTCGCCCAGCAGGGCCAGGACGTCCCGTTCGCGGGCGGTCAGCGCCTCCAGCCGGCGGCGGGCACTCTCCGCGCGCTGCGCGGCCCCGCCGGTGGCGAACGAGTCCACGACGTGCCGGGTGGCACCCGGCGACAGGTACGCCTCCCCGGCAGCCGCCGCCCGCACGGCCCGCATGAGTTCGGCGGGGGCCGAGTCCTTCAGCAGGAAGCCCGCGCTGCCTTCGGTCAGGGCGCGGAGCACGTTGTGCCGTTCCCCGAACGTCGTCAGTATCAGCACGTGCACCTGGGGAGCGGCCCGGCGCAGCTCGGCGAGGGCCGTCAGCCCGTCCATGACCGGCATCTGTATGTCGAGCAGCGCCACGTCGATCCGCTGGGCGCGGGCGCACTCGACCGCTTCCCGGCCGTTCGCCGCCTCCGCGACGACATCGATGTCGTCGGCCGAGGAGAGGATCATCCTGATGCCCGCCCGGATGAGCGGCTCGTCGTCCGTCACAAGAACCCTGATCACGACTCTCCTGAGCGGTCCTGGACGGTCATCTCCTCGGGCACCCGGCCATCATCCCCGATCGTCCGGGCCGCCGGGGCCGGGCCGCGTGGCACCGTCCACACCCGTCCCGCGACGGCTCACGTCCTCTCGAAGGACTTCTTCTCGATCAGCTCGCCGCCCTTGAAGCAGAACCGGAAGACCGGTTCCGCGTCCCAGCCGCTCCCGACCTCCGTGGAGAGCAGCGTGAGGCACGTGGAACCCGCGGGCTCCGGTGGCGCGCCGTCGCCCGGGCCCGTGTTGAGGAAGGAGTCACCTGCGGGGAGCGTGTCGCGCACGGACTTCTCGGACTGACCGATCCTCACGGCGTCATACTCCGTGGGGTCGATCATCGCCTTGTCCGCCTCGCGTACGAGAAACGCCCCCGCGACGACCACCGCGATCACGAGTACGACGGCGATCAGCGCCACCACTCCGCACCCGATGGCTATGCCGTTGCCCGGCCTGCTCCTGTTCACCGCCCTCGCCAGCTCTTTCGGGAGCCCGTTCCAGGCGACGACCGCGAGCGTGTCACCCCCACCCGTGGCGGCCGTCCGGCTCCGCCCCCGGAGGCCGTCCGGCACAGCGGTGGACGTCGCCACCGCGTCGCCGGGCGGGGCGCTCGGTACCCGGTCGGCCGACGACGTGTACGGCAGGACGCCGGCCAGCCGGAAGCCGCCGTCCGCCGTGGGACCCGCGTGCACCATGCCTCCGACGAGCCGGGCCCTCTCCTCCAGGCCGGTCAGCCCCTGGCCGCCGCTCGCCACACCGCCGCGCGCCTCCGCCGTCACCGGGCCGCTGGCGACCTCGACGACCAGCGAGTCCGGCTCGTACCGCAACCCGATGGTGATCGGGGCACCCGGCGCGTGCTTGTGCGCGTTCGTCAGCCCTTCCTGGACCACGCGGTACGCCGCGTGGTCGGCGGCCGGAGCGAGCGGGCGCTTCTCGCCCGAGTGCCGGATCTCCACGTCCGCGCCCGCCCTCCGGGACGTCTCGACCAGGCTGTCGATGCCCGCGACCCCGCGTGACGGGCCCCCGGGGCCCTCGCCCACCGCCCCGGCGGCCCGCGGTTCACCCCCGGCACGCGGGGTGTCCGCGCCGTCCCGCAGTACGCCCACCACGTCGCGGAGTTCGTGCATCGCGGCCACCGACGCCTCGCGCAGCACACCCACGGCCTCGCGCTGCTGCCCGGTGAGCTCGCGGTCGACCTCCAGCGCACCGGTGTGCACCGCGATCAGGGCCAGTTGGTGACCAAGGCTGTCGTGCATGTCCTGCGCGATGCGCTGACGCTCCAGCATCCTCGCCTGTCCGGCGATCATCGCCCTTTCACGCAGCAGTTGGGCGTTGTACTCGTGAAGGGTGTCGGCCAGCGTCCGGCGCTGCGACCAGTAGCGCCCCGCGAGGCCCGGCACGACGAGCGCGACCAGCAGGAACATTCCGGCGATGGCCAGCAGCGACACGGAGGCGTGCGGCTCCCACACGGCGGTGAGGCCGAGGGCGAGGGCATAGGCGAGGGAGAACACACCGGCCGCTCTGCCCCGGGCACCGATCCGCCGCCCCGCCGACCAGGCGACGACGGCGAGGAGCGGTGCGAAGCCGCCGAACGGCGCGGACCCGGCCGCAGCCGCCAGCAACACGGAGGCCGGCAGACCCCGGCGCAGGAGCGACAGCAGCCCGGCCACCAGGGCGACGCCGACCGCCAGGGCCGTGCTGTCGTCGTCCAGAAGGCCGGTACTCACGACCAGCAGCATGAGGACCAGGCTCAGAAACGATTCGCCCACGATGCGCCGGGTCGGCCACATCCCGGGGGCGAGGAGGGCCCGCCCCGGCACGGCCGCCCAGGACGCCAGGCGCGTCCTCACGGCCGATGCCCGGGAGGGGGAGGGGCTGCTGAGGGCCATGGGATCCAGACGAGTCACACGCCCACGGTAGGGGCCGCCGTCGGCGCACCGCTGTCCCCCTTGGTCGCGACGGCGGACGACGAAAGTCGCTGTTCGTGCGGTGTCGGGCAGGCGTCAGGGGCGCTTGAGGCCGGCGATGAAGGCGGCCCAGGCGCCGGTCCGGAACGCGAGCGCCGGGCCGTCGATCAGCTTGGAGTCGCGGACGGGGACGACGTGGGGGAGGCCGTCGGCGACCTCCAGGCAGTCACCGCCGCTGCCGCCGCTGTAGGACGACTTGCGCCAGATCGCTGGGGAGAGGGCGTGGTCAGGGCTGCTGATCTTCATGGTCGTAATCCTCCGCCACCGATTCGATCAGGGCCAGTGACGCTTGTGGTGACAAGGCGTCGGCCACGACGAGATCGTAAGTCAGTTCGTACTTCCTGACCGTAGCTGGGTCGTCCTGCAACTGTCCTGTACCCAGGCCTTGCAGGTACGCGAGAGGTGGAGCACCGGCGAAGGACATGAGTTTCAGGGGTCCTTCGAGAGCCATGTGCGCTCCGGCCGAGAACGGCAGGACCTGCGCGATCACGCGGTGACGATGAACGAGCGCCGCAATGTGGCGGAGGGCCTCAGCCATCACGGCCCGGCCGCCTTTGTGGCGGCGCAGCACCGCTTCGTCGAGCACCGCCCAAACCAGGGGGGTTGTTGGATCAGTCAGCAGCTGGCCCCGATCCAGGCGTGCCGCCACCAGTTCGTCGATGACGTCCTCGGTGGCGGTCGGCTGGTACGCCCGGAACACGGCTCGGGCGTACGACTCGGTCTGCAAGAGGCCCGGGATCAGCAGAGGCGCGTACTCCCTGATGGCTGTCGCCTCCCGCTCCGCCTCCGCCGCCTCCGCGAAGTGGTCCGGGTACTTGGACTTCTTGAGCGCCGCGCAGTTCCGTACGAAGAAGCCGTCGGCGCCCAGTACCTCGTCCAGCTTCTGGGCCTGGTCCACCTGCATGCGCCGTGTGCCGGCCTCCAGCTGCCCGATGAAGGACCCGCTGACGAACAGCGGCGCCCCCAGCTCCTCCTGGGAGAGGCCGCCCGCCTCCCTGCGGTGGCGGAGTTCGGCGCCGAGGAGGGCGCGGGGGGAGGACGAGGGGTCGAGCTTCCTGGGTCCGGGCAAGGCGACTCCCTGGGGCACACGTGCTGGTGTTGGAACGGGACCTCTTCCACCGTAGCGAGGAATTGGCCACGCTGTGTAGGCATAGCCACTACTCAGCGTGGAAATGGGGAAGATCATGATGACGGCTACGGAACAGCGCAAAGAAGCAGCGGGCAGAGTGCGGGCGGCGGAGGACGCGGTGGAGCGGCTGCGGGCCGGCCTCGCGGGGGTCGGTGTGAAGCTGCCGTCGCTGAGGATCGACCCGGTCTCCTGCGCGAGCAACGAGCCGACGCCGCTGGTGGACCTCGGCCGGTGCACGATCGAGACGGCGCTGCGGCTGAGTGCCCAGCTCGAGGCGAAGGCCGCTCATGACAGTTGAAGGGCTGGAGCCGTGTACGCCGGAGCCCGGCACCTTCGTGGTCGACGGGCGGGACGGCAGGGTGGGCCGGGTCATGGGCCGGGTCGGGCCGTGCGTGCAGCTGCGCCCGCCCGGTGGTGGCGCGGAGTGGGACTGCCCGCCGGAGGCGGTCCGGCCCGCTTCGCCGGGGGTCGTGCTGCGGGCGCGGGTGAGGGAGATCAACCGTGAGGGGCGGCTGCCGTCCTGAGTGGCCGTGCGGTCCTCCGGCGGCCCCGCACGGTGGTCGGTGCGCCCCGCGCGCCGGATGCGGGGCACGGCCGGGGCGTCATGCGCACGACGGCGGGGCCCGCCCCGCGATCGGAGCCGGCCCCGCCTCTGCTCGTGTGCGTCAGGCTCTAGGGGCGGTAATTGTCGTAGTAGCCGCCGAGCTCGGCGTGGTAGGCCGGGTCGCCCGCGTGCTTCTGCTTGTCGAACTCCGGGGAGTCCTTGATCTGGTCCTTGGTCAGGTCGACGAAGATCGTCCTGCTCTCGGTGTCGATGGCCTTGACCGTGCCGGCCGGCAGCAGGACCTCCTTGCCGAAGATCCAGACCCCGGTGTCCACGACCAGATAGGCCGAACCCACATCCTCGGAATGCTTGTCGACCTTTCCGATGCTTCCGTCCGTCGCCTCGACCGTGTAACCGGTCAGGTCGGTGCCCGTTGTGTGGCCGCTTGTCGGCTGGTAACCCCACAGGTGGTCGCTCATTTCCGGCTCCTCTCTCCGACGGATGATTCGGTGACAACGGCTCGTCTGCCCCCCGTTACGGGAGTCATGCGCCGTGCTCGAAAAGGCTCGGAAAACACCTGTGGCCCGGACTTCCCGAGTCCGGGCCACACACATCGGTGCTGCTCAAAGCTGTATGTCGAAATGCTTTACCAGCGGTACCACCGGCCACGACGGCCGCCGCCGGCGGCCGGGCGGACGAAGAATCCGATCAGCCAGACCACAAGGACGATTACTGCGATCCACCACAGCGCCTTGAGTGCGAAACCGGCGCCGAAAAGAATCAGGGCGAGCAGAAGAACGAGAAGCAGGGGAACCATAGTTATCAACCTCCGAGCCGTCTGATGCCCGGCAAACAAATGGCTACACATGCGAGTTCGAAGGAACCTTCCACCGCCCCCGCGGCCGGTGCCCGCCCGGCCGTGGAGCTGCTCAGACTCCGGCGGGTTCCTTCGCCGGGGAGCCGCCCGGGGTGGCCTTGCCCGAGGCCGCGACCGTCGACGCGACGGGTTCCTGGGAGACGTTGAACTCCGTGAGCAGGTCCTTGCCGAAGCCGAAGAAGTACGTCGCCAGGAAGCCCGCGACGTAACCGACGAGGAGGCCGCCCGCGTACACCGCGATCGTGGAGCCCAGGCTGTGATTGCCGTCCAGGAGCGGGAACAGGGCCCAGCCGGACGGGCCGATCGCCGTGGAACCCACCGAGTCGCCGAGCTGGTTGAACAGGCCCACGAAGCCGCCGCCGAACGCACCGCCCACACAGGCCGTGACGAACGGACGGCCCAGGGGCAGCGAGACCCCGTAGATCAGCGGCTCACCGACACCCAGCAGCCCGGCGGGCAGCGCGGACCTGATGGTCCTGCGGATCGACTCGTTACGGGGGAGTCGCAGGTAGACGGCGGCGGCGGCGCCGACCTGGCCCGCGCCTGCCATGGCGAGGATCGGGAGCAGGACGGTGAAGCCCTGCTGCTCGATCAGCGTCGTGTGGATCGGGATGAGCGCCTGGTGCAGACCCAGCATCACCAGGGGCAGGAAGAGCCCGCCGAGCAGGAAGCCCGCGCCCGCGCCGCCCGTGGAGAGCAGCCAGTCGGCGAACGTGCCGATGGCGGAGGAGACCTCGCCGGCCACGTACATCAGGCCGAAGATCGTGACGAGGCCGGAGACGAGGACCGTCAGGGTCGGGGTGACCAGGACGTCCAGGGCCTCCGGCACCCAGCGGCGGCACCACTTCTCGACGTACACGGCGAGGACCGCCGCGCCCAGGGCGCCGAGGACACCGCCCTGACCCGGGGCGAGGGTCTGGCCGAAGGCGTGGATGTTGGCCACGCCGGGGAAGACGATGATCGCCGCGACCGCGCCGCCCAGGATGGGCGTACCGCCGAACTCCTTCGCCGTGTTGTAGCCGACGAAGACCGCGATCAGTGCCATGAAGCCGGACGCCATCGCGGCGAGCGCGGGTGTGACCGTGGTGAGCCAGCCGAGGTTCACCAGGAGGCCGTTGAGGCCGGCGATGATGCCGCAGCCGATCAGGGCCGGGATCAGGGGCACGAAGATGTTCGCGATCCTGCGCAGGAACAGCTTGAACGGGGTGGCGTTCCTCGCCTTCTGCCGCGCCTTGATCTCGGCGCCCTGGGCCGCCAGCTCCTCCGCCGAGACGGCTGCGGGAGCGGGCGCCGAGGCGCGGTCCTCCTCGACCAGCCGCTCGAACTCCGGGGTGACCCGGGCGACGGTGCCCGGGCCGAGCACGATCTGGTACGTGTCGTCCTCGACCACGCCCATCACGGCGGGGACCGCCTTCAGGGCCTCGTCGTCGACGAGGGAGCGGTCGTGCAGTCCCAGGCGGAGCCTGGTCATGCAGTGGGCGATCGAGCTGACGTTCGCGGCGCCACCGACAAGCGGCAGGATCGCGGCGGCGGTGGCGCGGTTCTTGTCTTCAGTAGCCATGGTGCGTGGTGCCTTGCTGTGCGGGGGAGTGGTGCGTCAGGTGGTGCGGACGGCCGCCAGGGCGGCGCGGAGGTGACCGTGCGAGTCGGCCAGGAGCGTGGCGGCGGTGGGGCCGTCGACCCCGCCCAGGATGGTGAGGATGGCGTTCTTCACCTCGCCGTCGGTGGCGGCGAGCGCGTCCTCGATCTCCTGGTCACCGGCGCCGGTGGCCAGGGAGACGATCCGGCGGGAGCGGGCGCGCAGCTTCTCGTTCGAAGCCCGCACGTCGACCATGAGGTTCCCGTACGTCTTGCCGAGCCGGATCATCGTGATCGTCGACAGCATGTTGAGGACGAGCTTCTGGGCCGTGCCCGCCTTGAGGCGGGTGGAGCCGGTGAGCAGCTCCGGGCCGACGACGATCTCCAGGCCGTGTTCGGCCGCCGCGGCGAGCGCGGAGCCGGCGTTGCACGAGAGGCCGAGGGTGAGCGCCCCCTCGGCGCGGGCGTGTTCCACCGCGCCGATGGCGTACGGCGTGCGGCCGGAGGCGGAGATGCCGACCACCGTGTCGTCGGCCGTGAGCCCCAGCGCGTCGAGGTCCGCGGCGGCCAGCTCCTTGCTGTCCTCCGCGCCCTCCACGGCCTTGACCATGGCGGAGGGTCCACCCGCGATCAGGCCGATGACCTCGGACGGGTCGGTGTTGAAGGTGGGCGGGCACTCGCTGGCGTCGAGGACGCCGAGGCGGCCTGCGGTGCCGGCGCCCGCGTAGATCAGCCGGCCGCCGCGCGCCATGCGCTCGGCGGTGGCGTCGATCGCGGCGGCGATCTCCGGGAGCTTCTCGGCCACGGCGGCGGGGACGGTGCTGTCCTCGCCGTTCATGATCCGCGCTATCTCGCGTGTCGGCAGCTGGTCGATCTCGGCGAGCTCGGGGCGGAACGCCTCGGTGGTGAGGGTGGCGAGCTCGGCGCGCAGCTCGCCGTAGCCGTCGGCCGTGGCGGCTTCGGCGCCGGGTCCGGTGCTGGGGTCGGTGGTGGAGGTCATGGACAGCGGCTCTGCTTTCTCGTGCTCGTACGGTGCAGCGGGTGCGGGTGCGGGGCGGATCGGCCGGTCAGCGGCTGCGGGGGGTGTGGCGGTGGGCGAGCGCCTCGTAGGAGGCGGCCAGTGCCGGTGCGGCCGTTTCGTACGTGCGCTGTGCGACGCCTATGAACAGGCAGTCGACGACGAGGAGCTGGCTCGTACGGCTCGACATGGCGGCGGGCCGCAGCTCGCTCTCGCGGGCGGTGGACGTCGTCAGGACGTGGTCGGCGTACTGCGAGACCGGTCCGTCCGGCCGTCCGGTGATCGCGATCGTGGTGGCCCCGCGGTCGAAGGCGACGCGGAGCGGCTCTATCGCGTCACCCGTGGAACCCGAGTGCGTGATCGCGATGGCCACGTCGCCGGAGCGGAGCTGCACGGCGTTGGTCACGGCGAGGTGCGGGTCGGTGTGGGCGTGGGCGATCAGGCCGATGCGCAGCAGCTTCTGCGCCAGGTCCTGGCCGACGAGGGAGGAGGCGCCGACGCCGTAGATGTCGATGCGGCGGGCGGTGGCCGCGGCCGCGACCGCGGCGCCGAGCTGGACGGTGTCGAGGCCGGAGGCGGTGTCGGCGAGGGTCTGCTGCTCGTCGTAGGCGAGCTTGGTGACGACGTCGGCGATCGGGTCGTCGACGGCGATGTCCGCCGTGACGGCGGGCGCCCTCCCCGACTGCTGGTGGGCGGCGAGCCCGGCGAGGGCGAGGCGCAGGTCGCGGTAGCCGGGGTAGCCCAGGAGGCGGGCCGTGCGGACCACGGTGGCCTCGCTGGTGCCGGTGAGCTCGGCGAGCCCCGTGACGGTGAGGGCGGCGCACCCCGCGGGATCCCCGGCGACGGCTTCGGCGACCCGCTGCATGGAGCGGGTCATGGACGGGGCGAGGGTCCGCACCTTCGCGGCCAGGGCGGCGGGCGCGGGCGGGGAATCGGCGCTGAAACTTTCCTTCACGTCATTGGTCACGTCTGAAAGTTATTTCCACTCCGCCACCCCGTCAATACCCTGGGGGCCTATGGGGGATTAAGGATGAAATCATCAGGCGATATGACCGGATTCTGCGTCCGTGATGCCCGCTGCGCCCGCGCACGTCGGCGAACGCCCGCGTACGTCGGTGCACGTCCGCGTACGTCGGTGACATCCTCGACGGTCCGGAGACCGGCCCCGGGGAGCGAGCCGCCGGGGGACAATGGGGGCATGGAGTTGAACGGCCTGGAGCAGGAACTGCACACCGCACGCGCGCTGGTGATCGCCGACCTCGTCGCCGGCGACGTGGCCGAGGCCGAGATCGTCTCGCTGGTGGAGGACGCGGTGACCCACCGCCGGTGGTGGGTCGAGCAGTGGCCCGAGGGCGCCGCGTTCGTCACCGGCCTGATAGCCCAGGACGTCCAGGACGCCCTGCTGGAGCGGTACGGCCGCTGGCCGCTGTGCCCCGTCTGCACGGAGGACGGCCCCCACGCACTGGAGGTCGAGCCGGAGCTCGGACCCGACCCGCACTGGGTGTGCACGAAGGCCACCGTGTCCGTCGCCCCGGTCGGAGCGCTCGCCCGGGTGCCGGGCCGGTGACCGTCTACATCGACCCGCCCACCTGGCCCGGGCACGGGCGCCTCTGGTCGCACCTCGTGAGCGACCGGTCGTTCGAGGAGCTGCACGCCTTCGCCGCGTCGATCGGCTGCCCGCCGAAGGCGTTCGAGCGCGACCACTACGACATCCCCGAGAGCCGCTACGCCGACGCGGTGCGCGCCGGCGCGCGGGAGGTCGGGTCGAAGGAGATCGTCCGCCGGCTCACGGCCGCGGGGCTGCGGCGGCCGAAGGGGCGGCCCGCCCCGCCGGCTTGCCCGTGACCGCGACGTCCGCGTCCACCGGCGCGCCCGCGCCCGCCACCCGCCGGGACGGCTTCCCGCCGTCACCCAGCCGCAGCGAGACGATCACGGCCGCCAGCCCCAGCACCAGCATGGCGGCACCCGCCCACGCCGTCGCCCGGAAACCGAGGCCGGCGTCGATCACCGAGCCGCCCAGCCAGGGGCCGGTGGTGTTGCCCAGGTTGAACGCGGCGGTCGTGGTGGCACCGGCGAGCGTGGGCGCCGCCCCGGCCACGTTGAACATCCGGGCGTTGAGCGCCGGGGCCGTGTAGAAGGCGGAGAACCCCAGCAGGAACGCCAGGAGGACCACCGCGACCTGGTGGGAGGCGAGGAGCGCCAGCGCCACCAGGAAGACCGTCGAGGCACCGATGCCGCTCATCAGCACCCCGAACAGGTGCGCGTCCGCGACCCGGCCGCCGACCGTCGTACCGAGCAGGGCGCCGAGACCGAAGAGCGCCAGCACCCACGGCACCCAGCCCGAACCCAGCCCGGCGACGTCGGTGAGCAGCGGCGCGAGGTAGCTGAAGGCGCAGAACACACCGCCCGCCGCGAGCGCCGTGACGACGATGGACAGCCACACCTGGCGGTCCCGGTAGATGGCGACCTCGCGCGTCAGCCGCGGCCTCTCCTCGGGCACGGGGATGCGCGGGATCCGGGTCACGACACCGACGAGCGCCACGGCCGACGCCGCGCCCACGGCCCAGAACGCGGAGCGCCAGCCGAGACTCTCGCCGAGGAAGGCGCCCAGCGGTACGCCCAGCACGTTGGCGATCGAGAGCCCGCCGATCATGACGGCCATCGCCCTGGCACGCGCGCCGACCGGCACCATCGCGATGGCGACCGCCGCGCCGACGGCCCAGAACCCGGCGCACGCCAGCGCGCTCACCACCCGGGAGACGAAGAGCACCTCGTACGTCGGCGCGAGCGCGCCGGCGACCTGGCCGAGCCCGAAGACGGAGATGAGCGCGATCAGGGTGGTCCGGCGGGGCAGCCGCAGCGTCGCGACGGCCAGGAGCGGGGCGCCGACCACCATGCCTATGGCGAAGGCGGATATCAGGAGGCCGGCCTGCGGGATCGACACGTCCATGTCGTCGGCTATGGGTGGCAGCAGCCCGGACAGCATGAACTCACTGGTGCCGAGGGCGAAGACCGAGAGGCCGAGGATGTAGACGGCCAGGGGCATCCTGGGCCGCCCGGAGGCCGTGGCGGGGGTGTCGGGCGCAGCGGTGCGGGTGGAGTCGGGCATGACCATGGTCAACAGGCCCACGTGGTCCCGCATTCCCGGTGCCACCCGGCGGGAGGGCCGCCCGGGCGCCGGTGAACGGCCGGCCGGGGCCGCGGGAGGCGAGGCGCCCGCCGAGCCGGGAGCGCGGCTCAGCGGGTGAGCAGTTCCAGCTCCGTCGTCAGGTTCTGGCGGGCCCGCGGCTCCCACTCCGCCGCCCCGTACGGCGTGCGGAAGAGGCAGGGCAGCCCGAGCAGCTGCCGCAGGACGGCGGCCCGGCCCTCCCGGAACGCGTCGTCCGGGACGAAGCCGTACTCCTCCCTGACCTGGGCGGCGTAGGCGGCGTACTCCTTCGGGGCCGACGCCAGGATCGCCAGATCCGCGTCACACAGCACCTCGCCGTTGGTGTCGCCCCCGGCCGGGTCGTGGGTGACGGTCAGCCGGACCAGCCGGGCCACCTCGGCCGTCGCCGCGCCGGACACGCCCGCCTCCGGCAGGGCCCGCTCGGCGAGAGCCGCGCTCCGCTCCTCGTTCTCGGAGCGGTCCGGCCGGTAGACCGCGTCGTGGAACCAGACGGCGAGACGCACCAGGTCCGGGTCGGCGGCGTGCCCGGCCAGGGTGTCGACGCGGTCCAGCACCTGCGCGAGGTGCGCGGTGGTGTGGTAGCGCCGCTGCGGTTCGGCCCAGCGCTCCAGGAGGTTGTCCGCGTACGGCAGCGGGTCGGGCCCCGGGGCCGTGCCCCGGACGGCGACGAGGGTGTCCTGCCAGCGGGTGCGGAGCGTCTGCGCGTCGGTCATGGGGTGACTCTAGAGGCGTGCGGGGCCGTCCCGTCTTGTCGGTGGGGCGACCGGTGGTTAGCGTTCCCACGTGACAGAACCGGCCCGGACGGCCCATGTGATGGATCTCAACGCGGACCTCGGCGAAGGGTTCGGGCGCTGGACCCTCACCGACGACGAGGCGCTACTGGCCTGCGTCACCAGTGCCAACGTGGCCTGCGGCTACCACGCCGGAGACCCTGCCGTCATGCGGCGGGTCTGCGACCGGGCGGCCGGCCGCGGTGTGCGGATCGGGGCGCAGTTCTCCTACCGCGACCTGGCCGGCTTCGGCCGCCGCTCCATGGACGTGCCCGCCGCCGAACTCACCGCCGAGACCGCCTACCAGATCGGCGCCCTGCGGGTCTTCGCCGAGGCCGCCGGTTCCACGGTCTCCTACGTGAAACCGCACGGCGCCCTCTACAACCGTGTCGTCCACGACGACGAACAGGCCGCCGCCGTCATCGAGGGCGTGCTCCTGGCCGGCGGCCGCCCGGCCGTCCTCGGGCTGCCCGGGTCGCGGCTGCTGGCCCACGCGCGCGCCGCGGGGCTGAGCGCCGTCGAGGAGGCCTTCGCCGACCGCGCCTACACCGCGCGGGGCACGCTCGTCCCGCGCGGTGAGCCGGACGCCGTGGTGCACGACGCGGACGCCGTCGTGCGCCGGAGCGTCGGCATGGCCGTCGGGCACCACGTGACCGCCGCCGACGGCAGCCGGGTGCCGGTCGCCGCGAGGTCGCTGTGCGTCCACGGCGACACCCCGGGGGCGGCGGCCCTCGCCCGCCGGATCAGGGCGGCGCTCGAAGAGGCCGGGGTCACCGTGCGGGCGTTCGTGTGAGCGGCTTCCGGGTCCTGCCGGCGGGGCCCGGCGCGCTGCTGGCGGAGTTCGCCACGGGCGAGGAGGCGGAGGCCTTCCACGCGGAGCTGCTCCGGCGCAGGGCGGACGGCGCGCTCGCCGACGTGCGGGACGTCGTGCCCGGGGCGCGGACCGTGCTCCTGGACGGGATCGGTGGCACGGAAGGGCGACCGGGCGCCGGGCGGGGGCGGGCCGCCCTGCTCGCCCGGGAGCTGGCCTCGTGGGACGTCCCGCCGCTGGTCCGGGGCGCCGGCGAGGCCGTCGAGATCCGCGTCGTGTACGACGGCCCCGACCTCGCCGACGTCGGCCGGGCGTGGGGCGTGGGCGCCGGCGAGGTGGCGGGCATCCACGCGGGTACGGAGTTCCGGGTGGCCTTCTGCGGCTTCGCGCCCGGCTTCGGCTACCTCACGGGGCTGCCCGGGCACCTGCGGGTGCCGCGCCGCTCCACCCCCCGGACCAGGGTGCCCGCCGGCGCGCTCGCGCTCGCGGGGCCGTACACCGGGGTCTATCCGCGCCCGTCGCCCGGGGGCTGGCAGCTCATCGGATCTGGCAGACGATCTTCTCGATGGACTCCCGCCCACGATCAGCACGAGTACCCCGGAACACGGTCACACCAGCCCTGCTGACCAGGGATTTTCAG
>NZ_JBEXWB010000157.1:0-14098 GCF_040629645.1 Streptomyces sp. NPDC005899
CGGCTGGCTCCGCGCGAGCTGGACGTGCTCGCGTGCGTCGCGTCCGGGGCGACCAACGCGGCGGCGGCGGGCCGGCTGGGGCTGCGCCCGGAGACGGTGAAGGGTTACCTGCGCTCCGCGATGCGGAAGCTGGGCGCGCGCACCCGGCTGGAGGCGGTGGTGGCGGCGCGCCGTGCGGGGCTGCTGCCCTGACGGCCCGTTCGCCCGGTGCCCGGCCGGTCACCTTTTCCGGGCGGGGCTGTCGCCGAAGTCGACGAAATCGGCGAAGCGGACGTCGTACGCGGGTGCGGGGGACATCACCGCCAGCATGTCCGCGGCCTCCCGTGCGACGTCCTCGCGTGCGGCCGCTTCGAGCTCGCCGAGGGGTTGCACGGTGACGGCCGCCTCGTCGGCGGTCGTGTCCAGCCGCCAGAGCGCGGCCAGGAACCCGTCCACCAGGACGGTTCCGTAGGACTGGTTGCCCGTCCCGTTGCGGCCCCTGTACGCGGGCGGGATCACGCGGGTGCGGTCCGCGTGGCCGAGCAGCACGTTGTCGAACTCGGGCAGGAAGCGCGGTGGGGCGGGGGTGTCCGGGTCGGGGCGGGGGGCGTCCGGCAGGTCGAAGAGCTCGGCGCCGTTCTCGTCGCGGAAGGTGGCGAGGCGCGGTCGCAGCCGTTCGAACACCTCACGCATCCGGGTGAGCCCGGC
The DNA here is from genome assembly GCF_040629645.1 of Streptomyces sp. NPDC005899. NCBI lineage: Bacteria > Bacillati > Actinomycetota > Actinomycetes > Kitasatosporales > Streptomycetaceae > Streptomyces > Streptomyces sp. NPDC005899. The sequence continues at coordinate 688 of NZ_JBEXWB010000157.1, forward strand.
CCAGGTCTGCATGTCCTTCACCGAGGCGGGCCCGAACGCTCCGAGGTAGCGCAGTACGGTCGTGTCGGGGGAGGCCGCCGGCTGCGCCGGGCGCCCGAGCCAGTGCTCGGCGGTCGTCAGGGCGACCTGTCCGCCGCGTCCCCACAGTCCGCGCGGGGTGACCTGGACCAGCGGCAGCAGGCAGCGGGCGGCGACGGCCAGCGCCCCGGGGTCGGCCTGGGGCCAGTGGGGCAGCAGTTCCTCACGCAACTCCTTCATGGTGCGGGGTTGTTCCTCGACGAGTGCCCTGGCGAGCGTGGTGAGCCGGTCGAGGTCCACTCCGATGAGTCCGTGCCGGAACGCGTGCAGTTCCCGTCGGCGGGCCGGCTGGACCAGAGGGCGCAGGGTGAGCGCGTCCTCGGCGGTGTGGGTGTGGATGGTCGAGCGCAGGGTGACGATCCTGACCAGTTCGCGGGACCGCATGAGCGCGGAGAGGTCCTCCGGGTCGAAACCCTCGATCCGGGCATGGAGCTGGAAGTACGGCGGCCTGGTGTTCTGCGCCTGCAGGCCGAGGAGGTGGGCGACGGTGTCCGCCACGGGTGCTGCGGTGCGGGACAGCAGCAACTGCCGAGCGAGCGTCGCCCTGTTGAGGTCCCGGGTGGAGAGTACGGGTGGGTGTGTCGCGGCCATGGGCGGCAGGGTACGCGGGAGCGGCAGGGCATGTCCGACACTCGCGGGGCCGTGGCATCGCGGGGTGGGCGCGTCCGGCCCCCATGATGGTGGCGTGATCAGTGTCCTGTTCGCCGTCCTGACCGCGCTCAGCAACGGCTCCGCCTCGGTCCTCCAGCGGCGCGCCGCGCTCAACGTGCCCGACAGCGAGGCGATGCACCTGTCGCTGTTCCGGCATCTGGCGCGCCAGAAGGTGTGGCTCGGCGGGATCGCGCTGGTGATCCTCGCGGCGGTCTGCCAGGCCGTGGCCCTGGCCACCGGCCCGATCGCCGTGGTCCAGCCCATCTTCGTGATCGAGCTGCCCGCGACGCTGCTGCTGGCCGGGTTCGTCATGCGGGTCCGGACGCCGCGTCCGGTGTGGTGGGGGGTGGCGGCGGTGACCCTCGGGCTGGCGCTCGGCATGGCGTCCGCCGCGCCCGTCGGGGGCAGTGACAGTGTGCGGGGCGCGGTCTGGGTGCCCGCGCTCCTGCTGACGGCCCTGTTCGAGGCCGCGCTGATCGCGGCCGCTCTCGGGCTGCGGGGCAATCCCCGGGCCGCGCTGCTCGGTCTGGCGGCGGCCTGTGCGTACGCGCTGACGGCGGCGCTCATGAAGGACGCCATGGCGCGGCTGGAGGCCGGGGACGGGCTGGTGTCCCTGTTGGCGGCCTGGCAGCTGTACGCGACCGCGGCGGCGGGTGTCGGCGCGCTGTTCCTGCTGCAGAACGCTCTGCAGGCGGGCACGCTGGTGGCGGTGCAGCCGATGCTGACGCTCGGGGACGCGTTGATCAGTGTGCTCTACGGGCTGACCCTGTTCGGTGAGCGGCTGCGGGCCGGATGGTGGCTGCTGCCCCAGCTGACCGGGGTCGCCCTGATCGCGGTGGGCTGCGTGGTCCTGGCCCGGTCGCCGCTCGCGACCGGGAGCCCCGGGCCGCCACGGCGGGTGGAGTGACCGCCCGGGTCCGGTACGCGGCCGGCGCGTCCGTCAGGGGCGCCCCGTGGGCGGTACCTCCTCGCCGGGCGGCACCGGCCCGGGCGGGGTGCCGTCGCCGAACGGCCGGCCGCCCAGCTGTTCGCGGTGGTGCGGGGCCCGCCAGCCGGACAGGTCGGGTCCGAGCGGTACGACGCCGGTGGGGTTGATCCCGGTGTGCACCCGGTAGTAGTGCCGCTTGATGTGGTCGAAGTCGACGGTGTCACCGAATCCGGGTGTCCCGTACAGGTCGCGGGCGTAGGCCCACAGGACGGGGTCCTCGGTCAGTTTCGTGCGGTTGCACTTGAAGTGGCCGTGGTAGACGGCGTCGAAGCGCACCAGGGTGGTGAACAGCCGGATGTCGGCCTCGGTGATGGTGTCCCCGACCAGGTAGCGCTGCCCGGCGAGCCGCTCGGAGACCGTGTCGAGGCGGCGGAACACGTCGACGTAGGCGGCTTCGTACTCGCCCTGCTCGGCGGCGAAGCCGGCCCGGTAGACGCCGTTGTTGACGTCCCGGTAGACACCGTCCATGACCTCGTCGATCTCGTCGCGCAGTCGTTCGGGGTAGAGGTCGGGTGCGCCGGGGCGGTGCAGGGCCGTCCACTCGGTCGCCAGGTCGAGGGTGATGCGCTGGTAGTCGTTGGTGACGAGCCGGCCGCTCGGTACGTCGACGATCGCGGGCACGCTCACACCGCCGGGGTAGCCGCGCTCCCGGGCGTCGTACGCCTCGCTGAGGTAGCGGATGCCGAGCACCGGGTCCCGGCCGTCCTCGTACAGGGTGAAGCGCCAGCTGCGGTCGTCCTGGAGGGGGTCGGCGACGGCCAGGGAGAGGGCGCTCTCCAGGCCGAGCAGCCGCCGGGAGATCAGGGCCCGGCTCGCCCACGGGCAGGCCCGGCTGACCACGAGGCGGTAGCGGCCCGCCTCGACGGGCCAGCCGTCGCGTCCGTCGGCGGTGATGCGGTCGGCGAAGTGGCTGCGGGACCGTTTGAAGGGCTTGTGGCCGTAGGAGGTGTTCCCGCCGGGTTCCGGGTCGGCCGGGCCGTGGTCCGCCGTGTCGCTCATGGTGTTCTCCTCGTCGGCTCGGGTGCTGGGGCTCTGTCCTCGTGTCCTCTTCCCCGTCGCCCGGCCACGACGTCGGCCAGGGCGATGACGAGCCCGGCGACGACGAAGGCGACCGACACGATCAGCCCGTGGTCGTAGGCGTCCGCCCAGCTGTCCTCACCCAGCTGGGCGAAGAAGACCGACCCCACGGCGGCGATCCCGATGGCCGATCCGACGCGCTGGCTGGTCTGGAGACTGCCCCCGGCGCTGCCGGCGTTCGGCACGGGGACCTCGGCGAGGGTGAGGGTCTGGTTGGGCGCGATGACGAGGCCGCTGCCGAGTCCGGCCAGCAGCAGGGGTGCCGCCATCGCGAGCCCGGCGCCCCGGCCCGGCACCAGGTGGGCTGCCAGCGCGGTGAGGCCGAGGCCGGTGGCCACCATGGTGAGGCCGACGGCGATCAGCGGCCGTCCGAAGCGGTGGACCAGCTTGCCCCCGATACCCGCGGAGGCGCCGGCGCCCACCGCGAACGGGGTGATCGCGAGGCCCGCCTCCAGGGCGCTGTAGTGCAGACCGGACTGGAAGAAGAGCGTGGTGATGAAGAAGATCGAGGTGAAGCCCGCGAAGTAGAGCAGGATCATGAGGCAGCCCAGCCAGAAGGAGCGGAGCCGGAAGAGCGCGAGGTCCAGGACCGGCTGGACCCGCCGTCCGGTGCAGCGCGCCTCCCAGAGGGTGAAGACGGTGAGCAGGGCCAGCGCCACCGGCAGGAGCAGCCACTTGCCGTTGCCCGGCCACTGCTGGGCCTGGACGAACGGCAGCAGGAGCGCCAGCACCCCGGCTCCCAGGAGGAGCACGCCGACGGGGTCGAGGTCGCGGGGCCGGACCCGGGTCGCCGACGGGGTGTCCGGGAGCAGGCGCCTGGCCAGCAGGAGGCAGACGAGGCCGATCGGCAGGTTGACGTAGAACACCCAGCGCCACCCCTCCTGGGCTCCGGCGACCTCGATGAGCAGGCCGCCCAGGAGGGGTCCGACGGCGGTGGAGATGCCGACCACCGTGCCGAACATGCCGAAGGCGCGTCCGCGTTCGCGGCCGGAGAACATCTGCTGGATCAGTGCGGAGATCTGGGGCGAGAGCAACCCGCCGGCCGCGCCCTGGACGAGCCGGGCGATCACGAGCCAGGTGCTGGACCGGGCGGCCCCGCAGGCGGCGGAGGACAGGGTGAACAGGGCCAGCCCCGCCATGAACACGGCGCGGCGCCCCCGGGCGTCACCGAGGCGTCCGCCGGGGATGAGGACGAGTCCGAAGGCGAGCGCGTAGCCGGAGAGCACCCACTGGAGGTCGGATTCCGGGGTGTGCAGGCCCGCCTTGATGGAGGGCAGGGCCACGTTGACGATGGAGACGTCCAGGAGCGTCATGAAGCCCGCCACGAGGCAGACGGCGAGGGCGCGCCAGCGACGGGGGTCGGAGGGGCCCGGACCCGATGAGGACGCGTCCCGCTCCCCCGTGCTCTCTGCCATGCCCGCACCCTAAGGGCTGGCCCGCGGTTCCCGGTGGATCAGCGCGCGGCGTCGGATGCGGTGCATCGCACGGCGGCGGGGCGTCCGCACAGTGGATGGAGGCGGACGTTCCGGCAACGCGGCGAGGTGCCGGAACCGTCACCGTGGTTCCCGCCGGGACCCCCCGGGACCCGCCGGGTATAGCGGGACAGCTCTTGGGCGGCTGTGGTCCGGTGTCACTCACCCCGGGACGCGCCGCGCAGCCGGGCGGCAGCCCCCTGCCAGGTTGTCAGGCGCCCGCACCGTGCCGCCGGTCGGGCGCGGGCGTGTTCCGCCGGGAGGCCCGTACGGTCGTCCCGCCGCCCTGCCGGTGTCCCGGCCGGGCCCGCCGCCGCGCGGTGCCGGCCGGATCTCCGCCGCGAGCGCCCCGTGGGGCGGGCACGTCGGCGCCGCTCCGGCGTGCCCCGCACCATCGGGGGTATTCGAGGGGCATGACTGTCGGTAAAGCGAGTGTTCTCGTCCTGGACTGCGCCGAGCCCGTGGAGCTCGCCGAGTTCTACGCCGCCCTCCTCGGCGCCGAGACCCGCCTGGCGGACGACCCCGACTTCGTCGAGGTCGTCGGTCACGACGGGGTGCGTCTGGCCGTCCGCCGCGACCACGGCTACGCGCCGCCGAGCTGGCCGCGTCCGGAGGACTCCCAGCAGGCGCACCTGCGCATCCTGGTGGACCCGGGAGACATGGACGAGGCCGAGCGCGAGGCGATAAGCCTCGGTGCCCGCCCGGTGGACACCCAGGCGAGCAACAACGGCCCGCGGGACGTCCGCGTCTACAACGATCCGGCCGGCCACTCGTTCACGCTGGCCGTGTACCCGTCCCGCCGGGCGGACAGCCGCCCGGCGGGCCCCGTCAGGCCGGGCGCCGGCGAAGGGCCGGCTCGCTGAGCGCCGGCGGGGTGTAACCGGCGTCGCGTGCCGAGAGGTTGGTGCCGGGCGGCACGATCTCGTCGATCCTGTCGAGTACGTCCCTGCTCAGACGTACCTTGTCCGCCCCCAGCTGGCTCTCCAGCTGATCGAGGGTGCGCGGGCCGATGATCGCCGACGTGACGGCCGGGTGTTCGAGCACGAAGGCCAGGGCGAGCTGTACGAGGGTGAGCCCGGCCTCCTCGGCGAGCTGCGCCAGCGCCTCGGCGGCGGCCAGCTTGGCGGCGTTCTCCGGCGCGGCGACGTCGAAGCGGGCGGCCTGCCGGTCGGAGCGGCTGGAGGCGGGCTGGCCGGCGCCGGTGCGGTAGCGGCCGGAGAGCCAGCCGCCGGCCAGCGGGCTCCACGACAGGACGCCGAGCCCGTACCGCTGGGCGACCGGCAGGACCTCGCGTTCGATGCTGCGGGCCAGCAGGGAGTACGGGGGCTGCTCGGTGACCACGCGTTCGCGGCCACGGCGCTCGGCGAGCCACTGGCCCTCCACGATCGCGGACGGCTCGAAGGTCGACGTGCCGATGTAGCGGATCTTGCCCTGGTGGACCAGGTCGGAGAGGGCGCCGAGGGTCTCGTCGAAGTCGGTGTCCGGTTCGGGACGGTGCACCTGGTAGAGGTCGATCCAGTCGGTGCGGAGCCTGCGCAGGCTGTTCTCGACCTCCTGGATGATCCAGCGGCGGCTGTTGCCCCGTTCGTTGGGACCGTCGCCCAGGCTGCCGTGGAACTTGGTGGCCAGCACCACGCCGTCCCGCCGGCCTCCGGCGAGCGCCTTGCCGACGATGGTCTCCGACTCGCCCGCGGAGTAGACGTCGGCGGTGTCGACGAAGTTGATCCCCGAGTCCAGCGCGTGGTGGATGATCCGGACGCTGTCGTCGTGGTCGGGGTTGCCGCGGGGGCCGAACATCATGGTGCCGAGAGCCAGTGGGCTGACCTTCACGCCGGTGCGCCCGAGGGTACGGTACTCCGTCATTCTGCGTTCTCCTCGACGAGTGCTTCGGTGGTGGGTGGCCGGTGGGACCGCCCCGCGTCAGGGCGGCCGGTCACCGGGCCGCCGCCGCGGCGAGGCCGATGCCGGTGTGGCCCGCGCCGGAGGGGACGGTGTCGAACAGCCGGTTGGCCGGCCTCGGCAGCCCGTAGTGCTCGCGCAGGGTGGACCCGGTGTACTCGGTGCGGAAGAGGCCCCGCTCCTGGAGGATCGGGACGACCTGGTCCACGAAGACCTCCAGCCCGGACGGCAGCACGGCGGGCATGATGTTGAAGCCGTCGGCCGCCCCGCTGTCGTACCAGTGCTCGATGGTGTCGGCGACCTGTTCGGCCGTCCCGGCGAAGGTGCGGTGCCCGCGCCCGCCGCCGAGCCGCCCGATGAGCTGACGCACCGTCAAGCGCTCGCGCCTGGCGAGCTCCACGACCAGCGTGTAGCGGCTCTTGGCCCCCTCGATGTCGTCCTCCTCGGGCAGGCCGTCCGGGAGCTCGCGGTCCAGGTGCAGTTCGGACGGGTCGAGCTTGAGCGTCCTGGCCAATTGGCGCTTGGCGTACTCCGGGACGATGAGCCGGTCGAGTTCGGCGTCCAGTTCGAGTGCCTCGGCCTCGGTGTCACCGATGACCGGGACGATGCCCGGGAGGATCTTGATGCCGTCGGGGTTCCGGCCGATCGCCTCGGCGCGCTGCTTGACGTCCTTGTAGAAGGCGACACCCTCCTCGAGGGTCTGCTGCGCCGTGAACACCGCCTCGGCGTAGCGGGCCGCGAAGTCCTTGCCGTCCTCGCTGGAACCCGCCTGCACCAGCAGCGGGTACCCCTGCGGGGGGCGTTCGACGTTGAGCGGGCCGTCGACCCGGAAGAACTCGCCGACGTGGTCGATGGCGCGGACCCGGTCGGCCAGCGCGTGGACGCCGGCCTCCTTGTCGGCGACGACCGCGTCGTCCGCCCAGCTGTCCCAGAGCTTCGTGGACACCTCGAGGAACTCGGCGGCCCGCCGGTAGCGGTCGTGGTGCAGGGGGGTGTCGTCCAGGCCGAAGTTGCGGGCGGCGTCGGCGCCCGCGGTGGTCACGATGTTCCAGCCGGCCCGGCCTCCGGAGACGTGGTCCAGCGAGGCGAACCGGCGGGCGAGGTTGTACGGCTCGTTGTAGCTGGTGGACGCGGTGGCGATCAGGCCGATGTGCTGGGTGACGGTGGCCAGTGCGGTGAGCAGCACGGTGGGTTCCAGCTTGCCGGCGGGCCGCCGGCCGGGGTCGCCCATGAGGACGGGGCCGTCGGCGAGGAACACCGAGTCCAGGCGCCCCCGTTCGGCGATCCGGGCCAGGTTCCGGTAGTGCTCCAGGTCCGAGTTGGCCCCCGCGTTGCTTTCGGGGAGCCGCCAGGACGCCTCGTGGTGGCCGGTGGACATCAGGAAGGCGTTCAGATGGAGCTGCTTGCGCGGCATGGGTGTCTTCTCCTCGGAAGGTCGCGGAGGACCGCGGTGGGTCAGTGGGTGAGCTGGGGCTGCGCCACGCCGAGCGCGGCGAGGAGCGTGTCGCGGTACTCCTGGAAGCGCGGTTCACGCCGGGAGCGCGGGGAGGGGAGGTCGATCCTGAGGTCCACGGAGATGCGGCCCTCCTCCAGGACGAGCACCCGGTCGGCGAGCTCGACGGCTTCGTCGACGTCGTGGGTGACGAGCAGCACGGCGGGGCGGTGGCGTTCGTAGAGCTCGCGCAGCAGGCCGTGCATCCTGATCCGGGTGAGTGCGTCCAGGGCCCCGAACGGCTCGTCGGCCAGCAGGAGTTCGGGGTCGCGGACGAGTGCGCGGGCCAGGGCGGCCCGCTGTTGCTCACCCCCGGAGAGTTCGTGGGGCCAGGAGCGGCCGCGGCCCTCCAGTCCCACCTCGGCCAGCGCCCTCAGCCCCCGCTCGCGGGTGCCGGGACCGCGCAGGCCGAGGACGACGTTGTCGAGCACGCGCAGCCAGGGCAGCAGCCGGGAGTCCTGGAAGGAGAGCGAGACCCTGTCCGGTACGGAGAGCTCGCCCGATCCCTCGACGGTGTGGTCGAGGCGGGCGACGGCCCTCAGCAGGGTCGACTTGCCGGAACCGCTGCGGCCGAGGAGCGCGGTGAACTCCCCCCGTGCCACGGTCAGGTCGAGCCCCTTCAGGACGTCCCGGTCCCCGAACCGCCGTACCAGCCGCGAGGTGCGGATCGCCGGCCGGTCCTCCGTCAGCCCGCCAGTGTGCGTCGCCATGACAGGACCTTCCTCTCCACTGCGCGTACCGCCGCGTCCGAGGCGAAGCCGAAGACCCCGTAGGCCACCAGCCCCACGATGATCACGTCGGACTGGGCGTACTGCTGGGCCTGGAACATCATGTAGCCGATGCCGCTGGTGGCGTTGATCTGCTCGACGACGATGAGGCCGAGCCAGGACGCCGTGACGCCGAGGCGCAGCCCGACGAAGAAGCCGGGGAGTGAGCCCGGCACCACGACCTTGCGGACGAACGTCGCGCGGCTGAGGTCGAGGCCCTCGGCCAGCTCCACGTACCTGCTGTCGATACCCGTCAGGGAGGCGTACGTGTTGATGTACATGTTCACGGCGACGCCGAGCGCGATGACGGTCACCTTCATCTGCTCGCCGATGCCGAGCCACAGGATCAGCAGGGGGAGCATGGCCAGGGACGGGATGGCCCGCTTGATCTGGAGCGGGCCGTCCAGGAGGTACTCCCCACTGCGGCTCAGCCCCGCCGCCACGGCGAGGACCACTCCGGCCGACACCCCGAAGAGCAGGCCGAGCCCGGCGCGCTGGAGCGAGATGAGGACGTTGTCCTGGAGGCGGCCGGTGGAGATCAGGTCGGCGGCGGTGGCGAACACCGTGCCGGGCGAGGACAGGATCCGCGGGTCGAGGTAGCCGGACGCGGAGGCGGCCCACCACGCGAGGACGAGCAGCGCCGGGCCGATCAGCCGGCCGAAGGGCAGGGCCCGGCCGGGACCGAGCCGCCGGCGGGTGCCCCGGGAGTACGGGGCCGGGCCCGCCGGGATCCGCGGTCCGGCCGGTTCGGGCCCCGCCCTCTCCGGCCCGATCGTCGCCTTCGTCAGCAGATCGGTCATGACCCCTCCCGGTACTCGGCGGCCACGGCCTCGGCCGCCAGCCTTTCGAAGCGGCGGTCGAACAGTTCGGATGCCTTCTGCTTCGGCACGAAGCCGCCCTCGGCCAGGAGGTCCGCGGTCTCCTGCTCCCAGTCGACGGCCTCGTCCCAGCTCTCCGGGAACCGGGGCGCGTGCAGGGAGTCGACGATGCGCCTGCCGTCCTCCGCGGAAACGCCCTGGTCCTTCACGTAGTACCTGTCGATCCACTCGTCCTGGTTCTCCCAGGCCCACACCTGCCCGCGCGCCCACAGCGGTACGAAGCTGCGGACCGCCTTGGCCTTCTCCGGGTCGTTGAGGACCTCGTTCGGTGCCCAGAGCACGGTGAGCAGGTCGACGACCTTCGTCCTCACCCCGCGGGCACCGTCCTTGGCGTACTGGTCGAGGTACTTGGTCAGGGTCGGCTCGCCCAGGGGCGCCACGTCGACCTGCTTCGACTGCAGGGCGGTGAGGAACTGGGTGCTGGGCAGGGCGACCAGTTCGACGTCGGAGTTCTTCAGCCCCGCCTCCTTGAGGGCGCGCAGGACGACGACGCCCTGTGCCTGCCCCTGGGAGAACGCGATCTTCTTCCCCCGGAAGTCGTCCGCCCCGGTGACGGACGATCCGGGCGCCGTCGCGAAGGTGTACAGCGGGTGGCGGCGGACCTGGACGGCGACGATCTTCGCCGGCACGTCGATCGCGTGCGCCTGGATCGGTGGGATTCCGGCATTGGTGGCCAGGTCGATCGACTTGGCGCGGAACCCCTGGATGATGTCGGGTCCCGCGGAGAGGTTCGGCCACTCGGAGACGGTGAAGGGGAGCTCCTTCACCAGCCCTGACCCGTCCAGCTGGAGTTGTGACGAACGAGCGGCGATCTTCAGTTCCGTCCCGGCCGCGGGCTTTCCCGACGGAAGGGTGCCGGCGGGTTCGACCCCGGCGGCGGACTGCACCTGCGGCGAGCAGGCGGAAACGCTCAGGACGGCGCCTGCCGCGAGTGCGAGGAACGATCTCCGGGCCAGGGCCGGCCGGTTGTCATGGCGTGTCATCGCTGTATTCCTGCTCACTGGTCGGACGCGGGGCGGAGGGAGTGGTACGAACCGTCGTGGAAGAGGAGCGGGCTGCGTCCTTCGTCGAGCCAGGACTCCTCGACCCGGGCGATGACGATGCGGTGGTCACCGGCGGGGACGACACTCCGGAGGGTGAGCCGCAGCCAGCCGGCCACCCCGTCCAGCACCGGTTCCCCTCCGGCCAGCCGGGTCCACCGCGTGGGCGCGGCGAACCGGTCGATGCCGCTGGTGGCGAACGTGGTGGCCAGCGCCCGCTGCTCGGCGCCGAGGAAGTGCACGACGGCCGTGGTGGCCCGCTCGATGTGCGGCCAGGAGGAGGTGGACGTCCCGACGCCGAAGGACACCAGCGGCGGGGCGAGGGACAGGGACGTGAGGGAGGTCGCGGTGAACCCCACCGGCCCGTGGCCGGCGTCGGTGGTGACGACGACGACGCCGGCCGGATGCCGGCGGAACGCCTGTTTGAAGCGCTCCGGCGCGATGCCGGGAGCGGGTGCCGCGGGTACGGCGGCGGGAACGGGAGTTGTGGACACGGCCGGACGGGCGGCGTACGAGGACACGGTGACGGTCAAGGTCTCTCCTCGATCGAGAGGCGGAAATCGGGCGTGCGGAATTACGCGAGGACCCGCTGGTACGTGCGGGCCGCGCGAGAGTGCGCGTGTGTACGCGGAATTCGTGGGAGGCGCGGAAGCGCGGGCGAAAGGCACGGGAGAACGGGCGGGACGCGCCGCGAGAACGGCTGAAGAAGAAGCACGCGTAACCGCGGGCCGCCCCGTTTCACGACTGGGGGTTATCGGTTTCCCGGACAGGGACGACAACAGGAACGCCGGGCGCATTCGCTCGTCGGCGCGGCCGCGCGGCGGGAGAGTGCCGCGGTGGGCACCTTCTCCGCATTCCGCTGTCGGCTTCTCATGAATCCATCTTCCCGTGCGTGCTGTGACCGGTCAACAATGCAACTCTTTGAATTAAAGCGGGAATCGGCGGAGGTCAGGACACCGCGGGCAGCGCCGGCCACGGACCCAGCGGGTCGGTGTACAGGGCGCCCAGCGCCACCGCGCCACCGGCGGTGGCCAGCACCGATCCGGTGAAGCTGCTGGGCACCACGACCCGATCCGGGTCGTCGCAGAGCCAGGAGCGCGCCCCCGCCTCCTCGCGGAGGTCCGCGAGGCACTCCGGCAGCCGGCCCGCTCCGGGTTCGACCACCACCAGGCACTCCGGGTCGAACATGTCCAGGAGCAGCGCCGCCGCCCGGCCGACCAGCCTGGCGCGGCGGCGGAACAGCGCCACGGCCCGCGGCTCCCCGGCGACCGCCTGATCCAGCAGTTCCTGGAACGCCCCGACGTACAGGCTCTGCGCGGCGGCGCGGCGGATCATGGCGCGTTCGGACACCTCGGACTGCAGGCACCCGGTGCGCCCGCACGCACAGGGTTCCGCGTCACCCGTCCCGCCGGCCCCCAGGGGCAGATGGGCGACGCTGCCGGCACCGGAGCGCGGTCCCCGGTGCAGCTCGCCGGAGGTGGCGAAGGCCCCGTCGACGACCGCGCCCACGAAGAGCAGCACCGTGCTCCGCCGCGTCGTCACCTCGCCGAACATCTGCTCCGCCCGTGCCAGTGCCCTGGAGTGACTGTCCACATGGACCGGAAGGCCGGTGGCGGCGGACAGGACGTCGCGTACCGGCACGGCCCGCCAGCCGAGGTGCGGGTGCTCCACGACGACCCCGGCGGCCGGGTCGACCCGGTGGCCCGTGGCCACACCGAGGGCCAGCACCTCGCGCCCGGCCGCGTGGGCGGCCGCCAGCCGGGGCAACCGGTGGGCCAGGTCGGCGAGGAGGCCCCGGGGTTCCGTGTCGCGGTGCGGCCGGCGCTCCTCGGCGACGATCCGGCCCCGCAGGTCCATCAGGGCCACCGTCGAGTGCGCCACCGCTATGTGGGCGCCCGCCACGAGGAAGCGGCCGGTGTCGATCTCCAGCGGCACGTGCGGGCGTCCCAGCCCGCGCGGGCCGGTCGTCTCGGCGCTCTCCCGGACCAGGCCGCGGGACAGCAGGTGTCCCGCGTGCCCGGTCACCGCGGCGGGCGAGAGGCCGGTGAGCCTGGCGACGGTGGAGCGGGCGACCGGCCCGTGGTCGAGGATCGCGCCCAGCACGGCGCCGGTGCCGGAGGCGCGGCGGGCGGGAGCGGGCGGGGATATCTCGGATCGGTGCGGGGGCCGGGGACGGCGGGCGGGCACAGGTGGACGTGTCACGGGTCTTCCAGGTCCTCGAGGGCAGCGGGCGCGGAGGTGAGTACCCCGGAGCGGGGTCTCCTGTCGGAACCCGGCGGCGTCGTGCCGGGGCGGGTGCCGCGAGAGGTGACGGGCGTCCTGCGCACGGCCGGGGAGGGGGGCCTCGCCTCCGGGGCGCGGACTACGGGTACTCAGCCGTGGTGACACGCCGCGGAGCACACGCGCTTGAGGTCGACGTGACCTCGCGTCGTCAGGTGTGCGGTTCGCTGCATGCCGCGAAACGTAGCCGCAGCGCCGCGAACCGGTCAAACCTCTGACCGCATGGTGGACGCGTCATCGTGTACCGCGCGCCGACGCCGTGTTGCCGCCCGTTGCGGGCGTGTGTACAGGGGTGAGCGGGCGTCAGGAGAGGGAGCTGCGCGGTCCGCTCGGGAGCCCGCGTGAGGTGGCCGATGACCTCCGCCGCGAGCCACCGGGCCTCCCGTTTCCAGGAATTAACCTTTCGATACCTTGTCACCTCTGGTCTACGCGCATAGCTTTTTTCCCTCACCACACACTTGGGGGCAGTTCCCGTGCAGATAGCCAGACCCGGCTCCGCCCTGCTGGCCGGCGCCGTCGCCGTGACCCTTTCGGTGACCGCGCTGCCCGCCGCGTTCGCGGCACCGTCGTCCACCGCAGTCATCTCGGAGGTGTACGGCGGCGGGGGCAACTCCGGTGCCACGCTCACCCGGGACTTCGTCGAGCTGGCCAACGCCGGTTCGAGCCCGTTCGACCTGTCCGGTCTCAGCGTCCAGTACCTCCCCGGCACGCCGTCCGCCGGCTCGCTGTGGCAGGTGACCGCGCTGACCGGGAGCGTGGCACCCGCGGGCCGCCATCTCGTCGCGCAGG
>NZ_JBEXWB010000158.1:0-14085 GCF_040629645.1 Streptomyces sp. NPDC005899
CGCGGAGTTCGGCGACGAGCGAGGCGACGGCGAGCGGGCGGCGGGGGCGGCCGGTGACGTCCCGGGGCTCGGCGCCGAGCTCGGTGAGGAAGCGGGAGGGCTGGTCGCCGTCGTCGGCGGGCGCCTTGACGGCGGTGACGACGAGACGTTCGCGGGCCCGGGTCGCGGCGACGTAGAAGAGGCGGCGCTCCTCGGCGAGGAGCGCCCCGGGGGTGAGCGGTTCCGCGAGTCCGTCGCGTCCGATGCGGTCGGCCTCCAGGAGCGAGCCCCGGCGGCGCAGGTCCGGCCAGAGCCCTTCCTGGACGCCCGCGACGACGACCAGCGGCCACTCCAGTCCCTTGGAGCGGTGCGCGGTCATCAGGCGTACGGCGTCGGGGCGCACGGCGCGCCGGGAGAGGGTGTCGGCGGCGATGTCCTGGGCGTCGACCTCCTCAAGGAAGTTCAGGGCGCCACGGCCCCCGGTGCGTTCCTCGGCGCGGGCGGCGGTCTCGAACAGCGCGCAGACGGCGTCGAGGTCCCGGTCGGCGTTCCGGCCGTTCACCCCGCCGCGCAGCGCGGCCCGTTCCAGCCTGCCCGGCCAGGGGGTGCCGTTCCACAGCGTCCACAGGGCCTCCTCGGCGGTTCCGCCGCCTTCGAGGAGTTCCCGGGCCTTGCGCAGGAGTGCGCCGAGCCGCTGCGCGCCCCTGGCGTACGCCGGATCGTGCGTGACGAGCCGCTCGGGTTCGGCGAGCGCCCGTGCGAGCAGTTCCCCGGAGGGGGGCGGCACACGGTTGCCCGCGGCCCGCTCCTCGTCGCGCATCGCGCGGCCGAGCCGGCGGAGGTCGGCGGCGTCCATGGAGCCGAGCGGAGAGGTGAGCAGGGCGAGGGCCGTCTCGGTGTCCAGCAGACCCTGGGCCGTCTCGGTGTCCGGCAGACCCTGGGCCGTGTTTCCCTTCGTGCCCGCCGGCCCGGGAGCCTCTCCACCGCCGGCCGCCTCGTCCACGCGGGCCGCCTCGTCCGCTCCCCTGTCCCCCGGCCCCGGTGCCTGGCCGCTCCCCGTGCCGGCCCCGCCCGCCGGCCGTCCCGCGTCACCGCCGCCACCCGCCGGCCGCTGCTCCGCCACGGCGCCACCCGCGCCACCCAGTGCGGCCGTGGCGACCGTGCGCAGCGCGGTCAGCAGCGGCGCGACCGCTGGTTCGTGGCGCAGCGGCAGGTCGTCGCCGTCCACGTCCAGGGGGACGCCCGCCGAGGTGAGTGCCCGGCGCACGGCGGGGATGGAGCGCCCTCCGGCGCGCACGAGGACGGCCATGTCCCGCCAGGGCACGCCGTCCTCCAGGTGCGCGCGGCGCAAGAGGTCGGCGATGTTGTCCAGCTCCGTGGAGGCGGTCGGGTAGGTGTACGTCTCCACCGTGCCGCCCTCGCGCACGGCCGCCAGCTCGCGGTGCGCGCGGACCTTGTCCGACGGCAGGCGGGTGAGCGGCATCCGGCGGGTCAGCAGCCGCGTCGCCTCCAGCAGCTTCGCGCCGGACCGGCGGGAGGTGGTGAGGACGCCCACGGGGGCGGGGGCCCCGTCGGCCCGGCGGAAGGCGTCCGGGAAGTCGAGGATGCCGTTCACGTCGGCGCCCCGGAAGGCGTAGATCGACTGGTCGGGGTCGCCGAAGGCGATCAGTGTCCGTCCGCCGCCGGCTCCGGGGGCACCGCTGCTCCCCCGGTTGCCCGCCAGCGCGTGCAGCAGGCGTACCTGGGCCGGGTCGGTGTCCTGGTACTCGTCGACGAGTACCAGGTCGTAGCTGCGGGCCAGTGCGGCCGCGACCTCGGGCCGTTCGGCCAGCAGGACGGCCCGGTGGACGAGCTCGGCGTAGTCCAGGACGCCCTGGGCGTCGAGGACGTCGAGGTACTCGGCGAGGAACTGGGCGGCGGCGCTCCAGTCCGGGCGGCCGGTGCGGCGGGCGAAGGCCGCGAGGGCGTCGGGGCCGAGGCCCAGCTCGCGGCTGCGGGCCAGCACCGCGCGCACCTCGTCGGCGAATCCCCGGGTCGTCAGGCAGGCCCGGAGCTCGTCGGGCCAGCGCACGTGGGCGAGCCCCGCCCGTTCCAGACCGAGCTGCCCGGCGAGCAGCTCGCGCACGGTGACGTCCTGCTCCGGTCCGGAGAGCAGGCGCAGCGGATCGGCGAACAGGTCGGCGTCCTGGTGGGCGCGCACCAGGGCGTAGCAGTACGAGTGGAAGGTGGTGGCCTGGGGGCCACGGGTGCCGCCCAGGCGTGCGGCCATGCGGTCGCGCAGCTCCACGGCCGCCTTGCGGCTGAAGGTGAGGACGAGGATCCGGGCGGGGTCGGTGCCCCCGGCCACCCGCCGCGCCACCGTCTCCACGAGCGTCGTGGTCTTGCCGGTGCCCGGCCCCGCGAGGACCAGCAGCGGCCCGTCCCGGTGGTCAACCACCGCGCGCTGGGCCGCGTCCAGCAGAGGGGGCTCCACGGAGCCCGGCGGCGTGCGCACCAGCCGGTACGCACCCGGGGCGGCCCGTCGCCGTGTCTGCCGGTGCGGGCTGTGCCGGGTGGTGGAGGAGGAGCTCACGTGGTTCGCCGGTCCTGGTGGGTGTACGCGGTCGGTGCGGTGCCTGGATGCGCTGCCGGTGTCGGAGGGAGCGGAGCGGTGCGCCTGGACGACGCTACGCCCGTGACGGGCCGGAACGCGGCGGGACGGCTGCGTCCCTCGTCACGTGTGCGCCCCGGGGGGCTGCGGATGCCGTCGTACCGGCCCGGCGCCTGTCGTGGCGGGGGTGGATGGCCGAAGCTGTCACATGTGAGTTTCCTCGCCCCCGTCCGGATCACCGGTCCCGTCGGCGCCGTCCCACCTGGCCTGTCTCATGTCGAGGCGCGGGAGGTGCCCCTCCGTGCCCCGCGGGGCGGGGCGCAGCGGCGTGCCCTCCTGCCGGTAGTGCTCCAGGGCGCGCTGCTCGTGCCCCGGGAGGAGAGCGCCGTCCGCGCGCACGACACGCCACCACGGCACCGTGGATCCGTACAGCGCCATGGCCCTGCCCACCTGCCGGGGGCCGCCGTCGCCGAGCCACTCCGCGACGTCTCCGTAGGTCATCACACGGCCGGGCGGGATCAGGTCGGCGACGTCCAGGACGCGTTCCGCGTAGGGGGGCAGCTCGGCGACGACGGACGCACGGGCGGCGGGGGACGCGGCACCGGCGGAGCGCCCGGGTGTCCGGTTCTTGCTCATCCGGTACATCTTGCCGTACGGCACCGACAACCGTGCGGTACGGGTGTAACCCTGGTCACACGGCGGGCGGGCGGGGGCGAAACCGCGTATGTTGCGCTTCGCGCGCCGGTCCGATGCCCCCTCATGCCCCCCTCTGTCTGCACGCCGTGCCACCATCGTGCGGGCGGTGACCGGTGATACGAGAACACGAAGACCAATCAGAGGCGACGAAGGAGCAGGGCGTGCAGCCATCGAAGGCGGCGGACGCCCCTGACGCCGAGCCGCGCCCCGGCACTCCGGACGGTGCCGGCACCCCGGGCGGCCCTCCCGCCGAGCCGCGCCCCGGGGCGGACGCGGACGGTGACGCGGCCACGGCCCCGGACGCCTCCGGTGCCCCCGGCTCCCGCCGGGCCGCCCCGGAGACCCTCTCCGGCTCGACCCTCGCGTCGGCCGAGGCCGCCCGGACGGACCGCGTGTCGGGCGACGAACCGCTGCTGCCCGCCCGGGTGCACCGCCCCTCCGACCTGCTGCGGCTCCTGGTGGGCGTCCTGGCGATCGCCCTGCTCCTCGCGGTCGCCGCCTTCGCCCAGGGCACCACGACCGGCCTCGAGGACGACATCTCCAAGGGCACGGACCAGGCGCCCGACCTGCTGATCAAGCTCGCGGGGCTGGTGTCGAGCATCGCCGTGCTCCTCGTGCCCGTGGCGTTCGCCATCGAGCGCCTGGTCAAGCGGGACGGACTGCGCATCGCGGACGGCGTGCTCGCTGCCGTGCTGGCGCACGGAGTCACCCTGGCCACCGACCTGTGGGTCGCCCGGTCGGCCCCCGGGAGCATCCGGGAGGCGCTGACCCAGCCGCAGCCCGGTGACGCGCTCACCGATCCCGTACACGGGTACCTCGCGCCCGTCATCGCCTACATGACGGCGGTCGGGATGGCCCGCAGACCCCGCTGGCGGGTCGTCCTGTGGGTGGTGCTGCTCCTGGACGCCTTCGCCATGCTCGTCGGGGGCTACACCACGCCGTTCTCCATCGTGCTCACCGTGCTGATCGGCTGGGCGGTGGCGTACGGGACCCTGTACGCCGTCGGATCACCGAACGTCCGTCCGACCGGTCAGCACCTGATGGCCGGG
Source organism: Streptomyces sp. NPDC005899 (assembly GCF_040629645.1). Lineage (NCBI taxonomy): Bacteria > Bacillati > Actinomycetota > Actinomycetes > Kitasatosporales > Streptomycetaceae > Streptomyces > Streptomyces sp. NPDC005899. The sequence goes on from NZ_JBEXWB010000158.1 coordinate 4,315, forward strand.
CTGCGCCACGTCGGGTTCCGTCCCGTGGCCGCGATGCGGACGGAGGCCGAGCACACACCCGACAGCGTCGACCCGAGCGACCGGGGCCGCCGCTACCTGGTCACCCTGGAGGACGGGCCACCGCTGGACGTGACGGTCGTCGACCGCGAACAGCAGGCGCAGGGCTTCTTCTACCGGGTGTGGCGCAGGCTCACCCTGCGCAGCATCACCCAGCGCCGGTCCATCCAGTCGCTGCGCCAGGCTCTGGAGCAGGAGGCGCTCCTCGCGTACGCGGCGATCGCCGCGGGGGCCAACGCCCCGAAGCTGATCGCCACCTCCGAGCTCGGGCCCGACGCGGTGATGCTCGTCTACGAGCACATCGGCGGGCGCTCGCTGGACGCGATGGCGGACGAGGAGATCACCGACGAACTGGTCCGCGGCGCCTGGCGGCAGGTCAAGTCGCTCCAGTCACGGCGGATCGCGCACCGCAGGCTCACGGGAGACGCGATCCTGGTGGACCGTGCGGGCACCGTGTTCGTCACGGACCTGCGCGGGGGCGAGATCGCGGCCGGCGACCTGGTCCTGCGCATGGACGTCGCCCAGCTGCTCACCACCACGGGGTTGCGGGTGGGCGCCGAGCGGGCCGTCTCCGGAGCGCTCGCCGTCCTGGGGCCCGACGCCGTGGCCGACTGCCTGCCGCTGCTCCAGCCGATCGCGCTGAGCCGCTCCACCCGGGCGACGCTGCGCCGCCTCGCCCGGGAGCGCTCGCAGCGGGAGCGGGACGCGGTGCTGGAGGCGTCCCAGGCGGCCAAGCAGGCACGGGCCCAGGAGCACGAGGAGCCGGCCGGCGACCGCAAGGCGGCCCGTAAGTCGCTGCGCACCGAGAAGCAGGCCGAGAAGCGGGCCATGGACGATGCCCTGGACGAGGCGCGCGAGGAGGACATGCTCGCGCAGATCCGGCGCCAGGTGCTGCTGATCCGGCCGCAGGCGCCGGTCGAGCCGGTGCGGCTGGAGCGCATCAAGCCGCGGACGCTGTTCAGCTTCATCGCCGGTTCGATCGCCGCGTACTTCCTGATCTCGCAGGTCACCGAGGCCGACTTCGGCACGGTCGTGGAGCAGGCGGAGTGGGGCTGGGTCGCGGCGGCCCTGGGCTTCTCCGCGCTGAGCTACGTCGCGGCGGCCATGAGCCTGCTCGGCTTCGTGCCCGAGCGGGTCCCCTTCGGGCGGACCGTACTGGCCCAGGTGGCGGGGTCCTTCGTGAAGATCGTGGCACCGGCGGCGGTCGGAGGCGTGGCGCTCAACACGCGCTTCCTGCAACGCGCCGGGGTGCGCCCGGGGCTCGCCGTCGCGAGTGTCGGCGCCTCCCAGCTGTTCGGGCTGGGCTGCCACATCCTGCTGCTCGCCCTGTTCGGCTACCTGACGGGGACCGAGAGGACGCCGGACTCGCTCACCCCTTCGAGGACGGTGATCGCCGGGTTGCTGACGGTCGCCGTGCTGGTCCTGGTGGTGACGGCGATCCCGTTCCTGCGGAAGTTCGTCGTGACGCGTGTCCGGTCGCTCTTCGCGGGTGTGGTGCCGCGCATGCTGGACGTCGTGCAGCGCCCGCAGAAGCTGGTCACGGGCATCGGCGGCATGCTGCTGCTGACCGGCCTGTTCGTCCTCTGCCTGGACGCCTCGATCCGCGCGTTCAGCGGCCCCGACGTCCCGCAGCTCAGCTACGCGAGCATCGCGGTCGTCTTCCTGGCGGGCAACGCACTCGGTTCGGCGGCTCCCACCCCTGGCGGCATGGGCGCCGTCGAGGGTGCCCTGACACTCGGCCTGATCGCCGTCGGCCTGCCGAAGGAGGTCGCCGCACCGGCGGTGCTGCTGTACCGCGTGATGACGCTGTGGCTCCCGGTGCTGCCCGGCTGGATCTGCTTCAACCAGCTGACCCGCAAGGGCGAGCTCTAGGCCGCGCCCGGCCCCGCGACGGCGGCGGGGCCGGCCACCCGCATGGACCGCGCCCCGCGCGGTTGCCCGCGCCCCGCCGCACGATGGGGCTCATGAGGACTTCCCCCGCCGTGCGTTCCGCTGCCCTCGTCGCCACGACCGTCGTGCTGCTCCCGCTGACCGCCTGCTCGGACGACGACGGGAGCGCGGACCGCTCGGTGCCCTCCACCGCCTCGACGGCGGCCCCCACGGCCACACCGCGGAAGCTCACCTCGCAGAAGCCCGACTGGCAGCCCTGCCCGGCCCCGAGCGAGGCTCAGGGCAGCGGCACGGCGCCGTCCCCGCTACCGGGCGGGGCGTCGTGGCAGTGCGCCTTCATGGACGTGCCGCTCGACTACGCGGACCCGGGCGGCAGGACCGTCGAACTGGCGCTCATCCGCACCGCCGCCCGGGACAAGGACCGGCGGCTGGGCTCCCTCGTCTTCAACTTCGGCGGGCCGGGCGCCTCGGGCGTCGCCACGCTGCCGTCCTTCGGGACCGCGTACGACACGCTCCGCACCCGCTACGACCTGGTGAGTTTCGATCCGCGCGGGGTCGGCCGCAGTGAGGGCGTCGAATGCTCGGGCGACCGGGAACTCGACGCCCGCTACGCGCGGGACGGCACTCCCGACACCGCCGAGGAGGAGAAGGCCTTCGTCGCGGACCAGAAGTCCTACGTCGCGGACTGCGAGAAGAACTCCGGCGGCGAACTGCCCTACGTCGGCACGACCAACGCCGCCCGGGACATGGACCTCCTGCGCCAGGTGCTCGGCGACGGGAAGCTGAACTACTTCGGCATCTCGTACGGCACCGAACTGGGCGGGGTCTACGCCCACCTGTACCCGGGGAACGTCGGGCGGTTCGTGCTGGACGCCGTCGTCGATCCGGCCCAGGACGCGAAGCAGTCCTCGATCGGCCAGGCGCGGGGCTTCCAGCTCGCCCTGGACAACTTCACCGCCGACTGCGCCGAGCGCGACGACTGCAGGCTTCCGGGGTCCACGGCCGCCGAGGTGCAGGACTTCATCGCCACGCTCCTCGCCGACCTGGAGAAGTCGCCCGTCCCGGGTCTCGGCGAGAGGGAACTGACCCAGACCCAGGCCACCACGGGCATCGCGTCGGCCCTGTACTCGAAGGAGACCTGGCCGCTGCTGGAACAGGGGCTGGACGAGGCGGACGGTGACAACGGCGGTCTGCTGCTCGCGCTCGCCGACTCGCTGAACGGCCGCACCCAGGAAGGTCACTACGACAACTCCAACGCGGCCAACACCGCCATCAACTGCGCCGACTCCGCGCAGCGCTTCTCCCCGGAGCAGACCAGAGCGGCGCTCCCCGAGTTCCGCAGGGCCTCCCCGGTGTTCGGTGACTACCTGGGCTGGGGGCTCATGTCCTGCACGGGCTGGCCGGTCGCGGGCGCCTGGGTCACCCCGGACGTCAGCGCCCCGGGCTCCGCTCCCATCCTGGTCATCGGGAACACCGGCGACCCGGCGACCCCGTACGCCGGGGCGAAGGCGATGGCCGCCGAGCTCGGCGAGGGCGTCGGGGTCGAGCTCACCTACAAGGGCGAGGGGCACGGCGCGTACAACGGCGGCAGCACCTGTGTGCAGAAGGCCGTGGACGGCTATCTGCTGGACGGCGAGGTCCCGGCGGAGGGCACCGTCTGCTCGTGAACCCGGCGGCCCGGAACCCGGCAGCACCGGCCGCCTCCCGCCGTGGGCCCGGCGGATTAGCATGACCGCAGGTAGGCAACGCCGGAGCCGCGCCCCGTCCCCCGGGCGCCGTCGTCCGGCCCGGGGAGGGCGGCACTGATGGGCCTACGCGCGAGGGTGCGGCGGACGGCGGTCCTGGCAGGAGCGGCGCTCCTGGTCACGGGGGCGCTCGCCGGCTGCGACACGGGCCCCGGGCCGGCCTCGTCCGGGAGCCTCGACTGGCAGCGCTGCGAAGCCCGGGAGGGCGGCGCCGCCCCCGGCCCGGAGTGGCGGTGCGCCACCGTCGAGGTGCCGCTGGACCACGCGAAGCCGGACGGGGACACGATCGGCATCGCGCTGATCCGCAAACAAGCCACGAGGAGGAGCGAGCGGCTCGGCTCCATGCTCTTCGACTTCGGCGGGCCCGGCGGTTCCGGGGTCGAGATCCTGCCGCGCGCCGCCGCCGCGTACACGGGGCTCGGCACCCGCTACGACCTGGTGGGCTTCGATCCGCGCGGGGTCGCGGGCAGCGCGGGGGTGCGCTGCCGCGGCGACGAGGAGCAGGAGAGGGCCTACCGCGAGGTGGACATGACCCCGGACACCCCGGCGGAGGAGGCCGCGTTCGTCGAGGACGGCGCGGACTTCGGCGCCGGCTGCCTGCGTCTGGCCGGCAGGATCCTCCCCCACGTCGGCACGACGGCCGCCGCCCGGGACATGGACGTCATCCGGCGGGCGCTCGGCGACGCCGAACTGACCTACTTCGGCGTGTCGTACGGCACCGAGCTCGGCGCCACGTACGCGCACCTCTTCCCGGAGCGCGTCGGGCGGTTCGTGCTGGACGCCGTCGTCGACCCGACGGCCGACGCGGTCGGGCACGCGCGCAACCAGGCCACCGGGTTCCAGCGGGCGCTGGAGAACTACCTGTCGGACCGCGGCCAGGACCCGCAGGAGGGGACCCGGCGCGTGGCGGAACTGCTCCGCCGGGTCGACCGGGACCCGCTGCCGACCTCCTCGGGCCGGCAGCTCAACGAGAACCTCGCCGTCCTCGGCATCGTGACACCCCTGTACTCCCGGAGCAGTTGGCCGCGACTCACCCGGGCGCTCGACGAGGCCGTGGACGACGGCACGGGCGACGGACTGCTCGAGCTGGCCGACTCGTACAACGGCCGTGACGCGAGCGGGCACTACGACACGCAGAACCACGCGCAGCGGGCGATCTCCTGCGCCGACACCAGGGCCAGGCCGACGGCCGCCGAGGCCCGGGCGCTGGTGCCGGAATTCCGGGAGCTGTCCCCCGTGTTCGGCCCGTTCCTCGCCTGGGACACGGCCGGGTGGTGCGCCCGGTGGCCGGTCGAGGGGGAGCGCGACACCCCGGAGGCGAGCGCGCCCGGTGCCGCTCCCGTGCTGGTCATCGGGACGACCGGCGATCCGGCGACGCCGTACGAGGGCGCGCGGAGGATGGCGGACGAGCTCGGTGACGGCGTCGGTGTGATGGTGACCAACGAGGGCGAGGGACATGGCTCGTACGACGGGAGCGACTGCGTCACCTCCCTCGTCGACGCCTACTTCCTCGACGGGAAGGTCCCCGCGGACGGGTACACCTGTTCCTGACCACCGCCGGACGTGCGGGGGCCGGTCCCGCGGACGCGGAACCGGCCCCCGCACGTGTACGGCGCCTGGCGTACGGCCTCGCTCTAGTACACCGGCTTCTCGGGCTCGATCTGGTGGACCCAGCCGATCACACCGCCGCCGACGTGCACCGAGTCGGCGAACCCCGCCGACTTGAGGACCGCGAGGACCTCCGCACTGCGGACACCCGTCTTGCAGTGCAGCACGATGCGCCGGTCCTGCGGAAGGTCCTGGAGGGCGTTGCCCAGCAGGAACTGGTCCTTCGGGATGAGCTTCGCACCGGGGATCGAGACGATCTCGTACTCGTTCGGCTCGCGGACGTCGATGATCTCGATCTTCTCGTCCGCGTCGATCCACTCCTTGAGCTGCTTGGGAGTGATCGTGGAGCCGGCCGCCGCCTCCTGGGCCTCCTCGGAGACGACGCCGCAGAAGGCCTCGTAGTCGATGAGTTCGGTGACGGTGGGGTTCTCGCCGCAGACCGCGCAGTTCGGGTCCTTGCGGACCTTCACCTGGCGGTACTGCATCTCCAGGGCGTCGTAGATCATCAGCCGGCCGACCAGCGGGTCACCGATGCCGGCGAGCAGCTTGATGGCCTCGTTGACCTGGATGGAGCCGATGGACGCGCAGAGCACGCCGAGGACACCGCCCTCGGCACAGGAGGGAACCATGCCGGGGGGCGGCGGCTCCGGGTAGAGGCAGCGGTAGCAGGGTCCGTGCTCGGACCAGAAGACGGACGCCTGGCCGTCGAAGCGGTAGATCGAGCCCCAGACGTACGGCTTGTTCAGCAGGACCGCCGCGTCGTTGACGAGATAGCGGGTGGCGAAGTTGTCCGTGCCGTCCACGATCAGGTCGTACTGCGCGAAGATGTCCATCACGTTGTCGGCTTCGAGCCGCTCCTCGTGAAGGACCACGTTCACCAGGGGGTTGATCCCCTGCACGGTCTCCTTGGCCGACCGGGCCTTGGACTTGCCGATATCGGCCTGGCTGTGGATGACCTGGCGCTGCAGGTTCGACTCGTCGACCTCGTCGAACTCCACGATGCCGAGCGTCCCGACGCCGGCCGCGGCCATGTACATCAGGGCCGGCGAGCCGAGGCCGCCGGCGCCGACACAGAGCACCTTCGCGTTCTTCAGCCGCTTCTGCCCGTCCATCCCGACATCCGGGATGATCAGGTGGCGGGAGTACCTGCGGACCTCGTCGACGGTGAGCTCAGCAGCTGGCTCGACCAAGGGTGGCAGCGACACAGGAACCTCAACAATGCAGGTGGTCGGTTTCTACGTACTTCATCTACGTACGGTTGTTCTCCCGTAACACTGCCACGCCGCTCCTCATTCCGAGATACCGGGTCCGATCCGCGAGACGAATTCGTCCCAGTAGCTGGGCAGTGCCGCGAATGGGTCGGTATGTCCACCGCTGTCACTCCGGTCGGTGAAGAAGATCGTGCCCGCCCCCTGCCACCGGGCGATGCGCACGGCTTCCTCCAGGTGGGTCCGCGGAACCCCGTGCACGAAGTGAGCGAAGCGGCCCGGCTCGTACGCGGCGGTCCACTCGGCGACCTGCGACCACCGGTAGTCGGCCCACGGGCCCCGGAAGGTGACGAGCTGGTCGGCGGCCTCGGCGTACCCCGGGTACGGGTGGGTCCCGTGCCCCAGGACCAGCAGCCCGCCGTCCCGGTCCGCGCCGTCGCTGTCCCCGAGGAGGGCGGCGAGAGTGCTGGTGAGCCGCCGGACGGCGGCCAGCTCGGCCCGGCCCGCCGGACATCGGTCGAGGTAGAACCCGCCGACGCGGTACCAGTCGAGGTAGGACCGGGCGTCCGCGACCAGTTCGCCGAAGGGGCGGCCGCCCAGGGCCAGGTCGAGGTGGCCCAGCAGTCTGCCGCCCGCCGCCCGGACGGCGTCGTGCGGAGCCTGCCCGCGCAGGGCGCGTTCGCGGGCGTTGCGCAGACGGCCCGCCGCGTCCAGGCAGTGCGGGTCGGGGCGGGCCCCCGGGCCGTTGTCGATGTCGAGGACCGCCCAGTGCAGGGGAGTTCCGGGACGGTTCAGTCCGGCCCACTCGGCGGGTGCCAGCAGGGGGTGGGCGTACCCGGGCACACCCACCCCGAGCTGTTCGGCCCCGCTGGTCCGCGGGAGGGATCCGGCGCTGGTCAGATGCGGCACGCCGCCTCCATCCAGATGTCGGCCAGGGACTCCTCCAGGTTGATCCGGGGGCGCCAGCCGAGCCGGTCGCGCGCGGTGCGGACGTCGGCCTGCTGCCAGGCTCCGCATCCGTCGGGGTAGGGCGACGGGGTCGCCGAGAGGTGCTCGACGACGGACTCCGCGGAGGCGCGGGGGGCGCCGATCGGGAGCCGTCCGGGCGGGGTGTCGAGTTCGTGCAGGGCGCCCATGTATCCGGCGACCCTGGCGAGGACCGCCGCCGCGTCGCGCAGCCGTACGGCCCTGCCGGTGCCGATGTTCACGACACCCTGGGCGGCGGAGAGCGAGGCGGCGTGCACGGCGCGTGCCACGTCCCGTACGTCGACGAAGTCGCGCTGGACCCCGAGACCGCTGAGCCGGAGCTCGGCATCCCCGGACTGCATGGCCCGGCGCATGGTCTCGGCGAGCCGGCCGAGCGGGGAGCCGGCCGGGGTCCCGGGCCCGACGGGGGAGAACACCCGGAGCACCACCGCGTCGAGGCCGGAGCCGAGGACGAGCTCGGTGGCGGCGAGTTTGCTGACGCCGTACGGGCCCCCGGGGCGGGGCACCGCGTCCTCGGCGGTGGAGGACCCGGGCTGGGAGGGGCCGTACTCCGAGGCGCAGCCGACCTGGACCAGCCGGGGGCTGCACCCGCTGCGGCGCATGGCCTCGCAGACCGTGGCGACGGCCACGGTGTTGTGCCGGGTCAGGTCCCGCGCGCCGCCGCGGGTGGCGCCCGCACAGTTGACGACGACTCCGGGGTGGACGGCGTCCAGGAAGCGGGTCAGCGCCCCGGGGCTGCCGCTCGCGAGGTCGAAGCGTACGTCGGCGTCGTCTCCGCGGCCGAGTGCCGTGAGGTGCACGGCGGGGTCGGCCAGGAGGCGGTCGGCGACGAAGCGGCCGAGGAATCCGTTGGCTCCGAGCAGCAGAACCCTCATCGCGCGCCCCCTCGGTGCCGACGGCGGGCTGCCGGTGCGGGGGATTGGGGCGTCATGTCCGGTGTCTCCTTGGGGAAGGTGTGTGCGGTACGGAGGCCCTCGGCGTCGGCTCCGCGGGGGTGCGGCGGGGCCTATGCCGTGGCGTGGGCGGATGCCCGGGAGAGGGTGACCGATGCGTGGGCGAGCAGCCCGAGGGCTGCGACGCCGCAGGCCAGGGCCGGTACGCCACCTGCTCCGGCCTCCCGGACGACGACGTCGACGGGCCGGGCGAGGAGGCCGAGGCCGGGCAACCGCCCGGCCAGGACGAGGAAAGGGGCCAGGATCTCGACGGCGCAGGCGGCGGCGAGTCCGGTGGCGGCCGGTTCGGGGAAGCCGTGGGCGGCCAGCAGGCGGGCCAGGAAGAGCAGCGCCCCGAGGGCGGCCGGGGCGGCGAGGGCGCCTTCGCCGCCGTAGCCGAGACCGGCGAGGTGGAGCAGTCCGGTCGTCGCGCACAGGAAGAGCGCGAGGACGCCGAGGAGCAGAGGGCGTACGCCGGCGCCGAAGTCCGCCAGCACGTGGCTCCCGGCCAGCCGGTGGCGTGCGCGCGTGGCGAACAGGTGGGCGCACCAGGTGGCGGGGACGACGGCGAGTGCCAGCCCGAGCAACGGGGCGGGATCACCGTGCCCGCCGCCGTCGGGGCCGCCGCTGATGACCTGGTCGAGCAGGTCCTCGCCGTACACGGCGTACCCGAGGAGCCAGCAGACGTACAGCGTGACTCCCCCGGTGCCCTCCGGGGCCCGCAGGGGGCCGGTGCGCAGGCAGAGCCGGAGGCCGAGGACGACGAGCAGCGCTCCGGCGGCCGTCACCGCGACGCGTGCGCCGTCCGTGAGCAGGCCCTCCGTGCCGCGCAGCGTCCCGGCGGTCGCGAGGCACGCGGCACCGGGGAGCAGCGCGGGCAGCGTCATGCCGGACCGCGCCTCCGGGCCGGCTCCCTGACCGGCATGTGGGGTCGCCGCGGGCCGCCCCGCCCGGGGCGCGCGGGCGTAGAGCTCCTCGGCGAGCGAGAAGACGTCGCGGTGGCGGTAGCGGGCGGCGGTGCGGTCGGTGAGCCCGTGTGCCTCGAGTCCCGCGGCGATCTCCAGCGGGTCTACGGCCCGCTCGCACAGTTCGCGGTGCCGGTGCATGAGCACCTTCACGGGGTCGGCGGGCCCCCGTCGCGCGACGGTCCTGCGCGCCGGGTGGTAGGCGATCTCGGGCGCCCGGAGGGCCGCCCCGACAGTCGCGAAGCCCTCGTCCGCGCCGCCGCCCCGCTCCTGCTCGTGCGCGCCGCCGTCCTCGCCGTGGGAGCCGCCGTCCTCGCCGTGCGCGCCGCCCGGGTCCGGGCGGGTCCCCGGCCCCGGACGAGGCCCGCCCGGACCCGGG
>NZ_JBEXWB010000159.1:0-14026 GCF_040629645.1 Streptomyces sp. NPDC005899
TGGCCTGGCTCGCCGGCTGCCGCCGCCTCCACCGACGCTACGAACGCAAAGCCGACCACTTCCTCGCCTTCACCAGCATCGCCTGCACCCTCATCCGCTTCCGCAGACTCGCCAAATGAGATGAATTCTAAATCAAGCGGTTCCTTTCAAAATTGGAAGGAAGCCCGGCGCTGAGCGGGTGTTGACCTACTGCTGTCCCCTCATCCAGCGGGCCGAACCGCGAATGCTTCCACCAGTGCGCGGTTCGGCTCGCTGCGGGGAATGCGTGGACGGCTGAGGTCATCGGCGAGTTGCCGGGCACGTCGACGGCCGTACGTAGTGCCTTGTCCCCCTGCCGCTCTTCTTCCACCTGCCCTTGCGCATGCCGTCCCAGTACCAGCGGTCAGCGGGGGGGCTGCACCAGGTCCAGCCGCCGGGTCCGTACGCACTGTGCGGGGAGATCATCATGGCAGCGGTGCCAGGTCCTCCAGGCGGTCCAGGGTTAGTGCGAGCAGCGGGGAGTCGTGCCGGTTGGCTCCGGCCAGGACGCGGCCCAATGGAATGCCCATGATCGCCAAGACCTGTGCCTGCTTTGCTACCGGGGCCCCCATCGTGCCTATCTGCGCGGCCTCTTAATCTTGGGACCATCCCCGCGGGCGCGGGGAGCACACCCGCAACCTGTGGCCCGCCCTCACCGAGCAGGGACCATCCCCGCGGGCGCGGGGAGCACTCTTTCTGAACTGCGAGTTTGTCATTCGGGATGGCCCTTGCGCATAACTTTCGCCAATTCCGGCGAAACGCTTTTCTTTCCTATATCCTGACAAATTCCAACGGCCAGTGGGGTATCGAGAAGGCGCACAGGGATACGTGGGCAGCAGCCACGAACTGGGCTCATGTCGGCAACTCTGCGCCGTAGGCCTGGCGAAGCATTTCGGCTGCGGCCGGATGGGCCGCAGGGCCGTTCATGGCCTCTGAGGAGTCCAGGTAACCGTCGAAGTCGTACTCGGCCCCAGGAGGCACCGGGGGTGCGGCCGGCGGAGCCTGATGCGTGCCGGTGGCGCACGCTGCCAGCTGCAGGCGTGGGGTGAAAGCGTGCAAGGTGTTGATCCAGTCGGCCTCGGCCAGCTCCCGGCCCGGGGCTTGCTCGCCCGCGTACGTACGGATCCATCCGGCGTACAGGGCTGTCAGGTGCTCCACGACCGGAGGGTGGCGGTACCAGCATGGAGGGATGCTGTTGTGCAGCTCGAAGGTGGGGCGTAACCAGTCAACCCAGGATGCAAGTTTCTCGAAGACGCTCTTGCCTGTCGTCCGGCTCCATGGCCGCCCATACCCACCGCTGCGGCTCGGACTGCATCTCTGACGCCATAGTCGGCCACAGTGAGGCCGGGTTGGCGAGATCTGGCACGAGTGGTGCCTGCTTTCTGGTCAGCGCTTCCCGAAGGTTGCGACGGTGCGGTGCGGTCCGGTGATCCGAAGGGCGCGCGGCGCGATGCTGCAGGCGCTGCCGCGCCGGTCGGACCAGCAGGCGGGCCTCGCAGGTTCATGCCGACACCGCTGGGCAGTGGCACGCATGCGTCGGCCGCCTCCAGGCAGGGCGTCGCCGCGCCCCTCTGCGCCGCCCCGCCCCTCACCCGATCAACCATGGGCGCCTGCTTTTCCGATGCGCGTCCGGCTCGTCGGAACCGGCCCTCCCTACGGGAGACGCAGGGGCGGCCAGCAGCCTCTTGAGGTTCTTGTCGCGGAAGGTGAGCCGCATTCTGACCTTGATGGGCGGCTGATTCGAGTACTGCGCGATCGCGGTGAAGTCCGGCAGCTGTTGCAGGGAATGCACCGGAGCGAGGTCAGTCTCGGTGGCTGAGGTGTTCGTGGAGTACTCGCCGCGCGATCGGCCGTGGGAGGTCCTCATCACCTCGGTCCGTCCGTACAGGCCGGAGAAGTAGCGAAGCGTCTCGAGGTCTCCGCAGCCGGGCAGCAGCATCCGCAGGCCGCTCGCGGAGAGCACCGTGTTGGCCTTCTGGGTACCGAGACGGTCCCGCAGCTGGGAAAGGTCGTGCCAGACCGTCAGGACGTCGATGCCCATGCCGCGGCCAGTGGTCAGGATGTTCGGCAGCCTCGGGTAGCGCAGCATGTTGCCGGCCTCGTCGACCATCACGCCCAGCGACGGGTCGAGGGGCTTGCCCGTGCTGTTGTAGCGGACCTCGGCGCCGTGGATGATCGAGGCGATGATCGAGGTCAGCAGCGGGGCGAAGCGCTCGGCGTCGGCCTCGGAGGCGATCAGGCAGACGGTGCCGTTCCGGTCCAGCAGGTCTTCGACGGTGAAGTCCGTGCCGACACACGTCTCGCGGACCTCCTCGTCGGCGTAGACGCGGGCGAGCACGTTGAGGGTGAACTGGATCGAGCCGATGCCGTCCTCGTGGAGCCGTAGCCAGGGAGAGGCGTAGTCGTCGGCGACCTCGTTGTAGCCGTGCTGCAGCAGGACGGCACGGACATGGTCGAGGGCGTCCTTGCCCAGGCCGAGCCACCGGCGCATCGCCACCACTCCCCCGCCGGACAGGTTGGAGGCCAGCAGAACGCCCTTGAGGACGCTCTTGGCCTGGTCGACCCACGGCGCGGCGCGCTTGTTGTCACCGGAGGAGGATGCCTCTGCCATCCACGACGCCATCCGGTCGGCGGCCTTCGCGTCGGTGCAGTAGTCGACCGGCGACCACCTCTGGGTGGGCCGGCCGGGGATGCCCGCCGGGGCGATGACCCAGACCGGCCCGAAGCAGCGACGGCGCGCGTAGATGATGTCGAGGTCGGCGGCCTTGGTCGTCGTCACGACCAGAGGTCCCTGCCACTCGGCGGCGTTCGGCAGCACCAGACCGGTTGTCTTCGAGGACCCGGGCACACCGAACACGGTGGCGCTGATGTTGGGCTGCGCGGCCACGATCTTCTTGGTGCGCATCCCGCGTCCTGCTGTGATCCGGTTGGCGCGCCGGACCGGGTCCTGGGGCGCCTGCAGCCTCCGCTCCACCTTGACTCCGCCCCATTGGGCGCCACCGGTCCGGCCGCCGCGGTCGAAGAGGCTGACGGCTTTCACGACCAGGAGGAGCACGCCCAGGACCAGTACGACGGTCAGTACGTAGAACAGCCAGCTGGGCGGCGCCGGGTCGTACGCCGCGTCGGGTCCCCGCACCAGGGACGTGAGGACTGTGCTGGGAATGCTGTCGGTACGGGTCGCCCACCCGCGTCCGGAGAGCACCGCCGCGGCCGGAGCTGCCAGCAACACCGCACCGCCGACTGAGGTGGCCGCGCCGATCCCGTAGGCGGCGAGCAGGGTGTTGTCGTCCAAGCCCGCGCTGGACCTGGTACACCGTGTCTGCCAGCAGCAGACCCGCATTCGCCGACCCCAGGCCCGCGTTTGCAACCGCAGGCCCGCACAGGGCCGCGCGGCACAGATAGCCTGCGTCGATGATGAAGCGGATGCAGCGGACCGCCGGTGCGATCGTCGGCTCAGCGGTGGGCGACGCCCTGGGCGCCCCCTTCGAGTTCGGCCCCAAGGGAGCGTTCTCCGCGCGGTTTCCCGTGCCTGGTGCCGACGGTGAGATGTGCGGAGGCGGTGGCTGGGATCCAGGCGAGGCGACCGACGACACGCAGATGGCCGTCCTGGTCGCGGAGTCGCTGCTGGAGCGGGGCGGACTCGATCTGCCGGACATCTTCGCCCGTTTCCAGCGGTGGGCGGCGTCAGAGCCGAAGGACATCGGCTTGCAGACCGAAGACGTCCTGACCAACGGCATGCCCTGGGACCTCGCCGCCGCGATCCATTTCCAGGTCAACCAGCGAGCGGCGGGAAACGGCTCCTTGATGCGGGCATCGACCTCCGCGGTCCACTTCGCTGCCGCCGGCCAGGAAGCCACCATGGACGCGGCCCGCCGGATCGCCGCACTCACCCATGGTGACCGCGCGGCCTGGGAGGGCACCGCGATCTTCCACGAACTCATCCGCCTCACCTTCGAGGACACCGATCCCCTTGCCGCGCTGCCCGATGTCTTGGCCCTTGTCCACCCCGACCACCGCGGCCGCTACGCCACCGTCCTCGCGCCCGACTGGCACCCCGAGCGGGCCACAGAGTTCAACGGCGCCGTCTGGCCCTGCCTGGGCTCCGCCGTCTGGGCCCTGCGCACCACCACTAGCTTCGAGGACGCGATACGCGCGGCGATCAACCTCGGCGGTGACACGGACACCGTCGCCGCGGTGACCGGAGGCCTCGCGGGCGCGTACTACGGGCTGGACTCCATCCCGGCCCGCTGGACCCAGCCGCTCCATGTCCCCCTCCCAGGCTTCGGCGGACGGGTACTCCACCTGGCAGATCTGCTCCACCTTGCACACCGCCTAGTGAAGGAGGCCTGTCCATGAAACAACCCTGGTAGCCGACAGAAAATGGCGAGCGGGCGGCGCGCTGCACCCCTGGCTGGCACCGTCCGGTTCTCCCTGCCCGGCATGCTGTGCTGCCCGCCGAGTCACCACGGCGTCGCAGGCGAGCCCGCCTCGATGCCGTAGCACCGCAGGCGCTCGGCCGCGCCACGGTCGCCGATGGTCTCGTAGTGGGTGACGAGGAGACCGACAGCTCCCTCGGCCCCGGCGTCAACTGCTCGATGCAGCAGAGCGGTCGCGGTGGCCGTCCGGCTGTGCAGGCGGGCCAAGGCGAGCAGTGCCTGCACGCTCCCCAGGTCCCGGGCGCGCTCGTACAACGTGAGCGCTTCGGCGCGAAGTCCGCGCTCCTCGCACATACGTGCGGCACTCAGCAAGACGGGCGGAGCTTCTTCAGCCTCTGCGCCGTGCCGGAACTGCTCGGTCGCTCCGGTGGCCGCGTACGCTGCAAGCAGGTAGCTGTCGCCCCTCGGAGCCGGCCCCACGTCACCGGCCGGCTGCCCCTCCAGGGCATCGACCAGGCGGGCGGCATCCCCGCCCTCCCACAGCTTCCGCTTCAGTGCGCCGATGGTCTGTGACTGCCCGTACCGCAACATCGCCAGCGCTAGCGTCAGGGCATCATCGACACGCCCTTGGCGGTACCAGCGGTGGGCCAGGTAGAAGCCGGGGCCTTCGTCGCCCTGTTCTGCGGCGAGCAACGCCTGGGTACGGGCGGCCGCCGAGTCGCCGGTGGAGTCGTAGTACTCAGGCAGCCCCCACAGACACTTGACGTGTCCGCCGGCGACGGCGTCGGTGACGGCCTGGTCCCGGCGGGCGGGATCCCCGGCGTCGTGCCAGAGTTTCGCAAGATCCTTCCAGGCGTCATGCTGACCCAGCTCTGCTGCTCGGCGGTACGCGGCCGCCGCCGAACGCACATCGTCCTCGTACTCCGCATAGAAGGCACCGAGCAGTTGCCAGGTCTCGCCATCCTCGGACCGCACGGCTCGGCCGATGGCGTGCTCCTGTCCCTCGCTGTCGCCCGCGGTCCGGGCTATGAGCGCGAGCAGTACCCAGCCGTCCGGGCGGCCGCAAGCGATCGCCTGGTCGGCGGCGGACGACGCCGACTCGAGATCGCCGGCCTCCCAGAAGCCACCGGCCGCTGAGACGAGGTACTCCTCCTGGTCCGGACACGACCCCAGGGCCAGCAGGGCCCGGGCGGCTCCGACCTGGTCGCCCGCCTCTTCGCGGTGCGCGCACAAGCGCCGCAGTGCCTTGCCGTAGCCGTGTTCGGAGACCGCGCGACAGCCCGCCTCCTCCGCTCGTCGGGAGTCCCCTGCCTCCTCGTAGAGGAACATCAGGTCCTCGTAGGCCCCGGGAGCGCCGAGGCGTTCCGTCCCCTCCAGCAGGTCGATGGCGTCCTGGAGGCGGTCCTGCTCCGCCAGCCGTCCGGCCTCGGCGAGGATGACCTCGCAGTTCCCCTCAGCCGCGAGCCCGCGGGCGAAGAGCAGGGCCTCGGCCGAGTGTCCACCGCTACTCAGCGCGTAGGCGAAGTTGCCCAGCTGCCAGTCACCGATGCGCCGGCCCGCGCGGACTGCGTCCTCGACATCGCCGAGATCCAGCAGCGTCGTGGCGAGCGCGGCCCATGCGTCGGCGGAGTCGACCGACTCCGCCGCCCTCCGCTGCCAGCCGGCCGCCTCCCGAGGCTTGCCGGCTGAGTTCAGCCGCTGCGCCAGGAGCAGGGCGGGGTGGGTGTTTCCCAGTTCCAGCGCCTGGTTCGCGGCCGCCTCGGCGTCGGCGAGGTGCCCGGCCCGCCAGTGCAGCGAGACGAGCAGTTCGTGCACCGGCGCGCAGGGGTCGGCACCCAGTGCTCGCCGTGCCAGATCGGCACTCAGACGGTAACGGGCTCGCTTCTTCGCGGCCTTGGCGAGCGCCTGCAGGCCGGCCGGGGACGGAAGGTGGGTGACGGCGGCTTCCCACCAGGTGTCCGGTGGGCAGTCCAGTACGTGCCGGCGCGAGATCTGCTGGCGTAGGTAGTCCGCCAGCCGGTAGGTGTCTCCGTCCGCCCGCCGCTGTTCCGGGCCGGTCACCAGGGTGGTCAACGGGCCCGGAACACCCCTGCACGGCTCGCCCGCGTCAGCGAGAGCCTGGATCAGCCATGTTTCGGACCATCGGCTGCCTCTGGTCCGTTTGTAGGACTCGGGCAGCAGTGCCCATGCGGCGGCCGACAGGAACGGCTGGGTGACATCGTCGGAGTAGCCGAGCCGGGCGGTGTCGACAGCCGCGTCGATCAGGGCGCGGATCTCCGGACCACCCTGGTAACGGGCCAGCAGTTCCCGGCCGCCGGCCAGATATTGCGTGGCCTCGTCCGGACTGGCGGCGATCGCCTCGGCCAGGCGCGGATCGCGTGCCGTGGCCGCCTCGACCATGGCTGCGGGCACGCTGCGGAAGCCGACGTCCTCGATGGGTATCTGGCGGTCTTCGAGCAGACGCTCGGCAGGGTTGTCGTGGTGGGTGAGGTCCCTGAGATGCTCCGGCCACAGGGTGCCCAGCACCAGGACCGGGCCACGGCCCGCATCGTTCAGCAGGGCGTGCAGGGCGCGCGCGGCGGGGTCGTCGTCCGCATTGGTGAGGTAGCGCTGCGTCTCGTTGAGCCACAGCACCGTACGAGAGAGGGGGTGCTGTGCGGTCAGCCCCTCGACCAGTTCGTGGGCGCTCGGAGGGTGCCACACCCTCCAGGACGGGTCGAGGAGGGAAAGCGCCTCGAAGCACGCACGCGTCTTGCCGGTCGAGGAACCGCCGACCAGAACGCCGAACCGGTTGCGGCCCTCTGCCGCCTCCCGCACGAGAGACCGAAGCGCCAGGTCGTGCGCGCGGTCGAGGTAGCGCGGCAGGGGCTCCAGACCAGGAGTGGACACGGCGGAGTGGATGGCCGGGTGGACGCCCAGCGCGGACGCCTCGTGGACGTGGTCACCGACCGGGAAGGAGGGGATCGCACGCGGTACCTCCGGCGGGTCGCTGTCCCCCGCACTGATCATCAGGCGCCGCAGGGTGGTGTACGTCCGGTGCTCCGGGGAGGTGGGCCGAGCGATGGTGGAGTGATCTCCGGGCAGCGCCCGGGCATCGGGGAAGGCGTGCTGCGCGGAAGGAGCCGGCACGATGTTGTCGCTCTCCCCGGCGTAGACGGAGAAGGGAATGGGACAGGTGCGATCGGTGACCGCGCGCGCGTGGACCACGTCACTCATCACCTGTCGCACGGTGTCGTTGACGGTGCCGTCCAACGGGCGCAGTTGGCGCTCCTGCGGGTGGCGTGACCCGAGGACGCTCCGGCGCAGGGACAGGAAGATCTCGGAACCACTGGTCGGGCAGGCGAGCAGGACGATCCGCCTGATCCGCGCGAGTTCACGCCCACGGCCTCCGGTGAGCATCCGGGTGAGGTAGCGCTGGACGATCAGACCGCCCTGGCTGTGGGCGACGAGCATCAGGCGGGAGAAGGGTTCACCTTCGGTGTCCAGGTACTCCTTGAGGCTGTCCGCAGCCGTGTCGAAACTGGGGAAGGTCCGGGTCGGACTGATGCGCTTCAAACCGGTGGAGTAGGAGAAGGGCAGGGGCTGGACGAAGTCCAGGCCGGGATCGGCCGCGATCAGCTCGGTGAGCGGATCCCACATGGCGGGCTTGGACCGGATTCCGTGCACGAGGACCACACCCAACCGGTGCTTCTCCACAACGACCTCCCCCAGTACCGACCGGAGACCACAAGTTAGCCGCTCGGGCCGGACCGCGGATCGGGTTCGGCCGATCTCCCGGCCGCCCTCGCCCGATCTGTGACGCGCTACCGCCATAGCCGACCAGGCCGCGTTCGCAGTCAGCCCCGGCTCGTCGCCATCTGCGGTCAGACCGGGCCGTCCATCCCGCCCCGGGAGGGTCCTGTCCGGCCCGGTGAAAGCGGCCGGTATCCGGGTGTCCCGCCGGCCTCGACACGAGCACCGCCGGTCTCGTGCGCCTGGCGGAACTCCGCCCGCGCCCGGGTCTCCGACCGGTGCAACGACGGATGGTGCTCAGCGATCCGGACGCGCAGTGCCTGCTCGGCACGTGCGACGGCGACGACAGCCCGGTGTCCGGCGGCCTTCCCCCGGGCGGCGGCCGCCTGGCCGTGGGCGCGGGAGGCACGCCGCTCGTCGCCTGTGTCGATCTGCTGGATGCGGGCGGGCACCATCGTCCCGCGCATCTCGGTGAGTCGGATGGCTTGGGCGTCGACGTCCGGGGCCTGGAGCTCGATGGCGCCGAGCCCCGTGGCGTACGGGCTGCTGCGGATCATGCTCCATGCCGCCTCAGCCGCACGGAAGGCCGCGGCCCGCGCTTCGGCGGCCTCGCTCAATGCCGTAGCGCGTTCCTGGGTGGCTTTGAGGGTGAGTTGCCGGTGCTCCGTGCGGGACGTGCCCGCCAGGCGCAAGGCGATCCAACCCTTGCCGTCGGCGGCCGCCAGGATGCGCAGGTACTCGTCGGCCTGGGTCGCGACCTCGGCCGCGGCGGTTTCGCGGGCCCGCTCGGTGAGCGCGCCGGCGAGCTGTGCGTCGGCGCGGTCGAGCAGAAGGACGACGGGCGCCATCTCGCGCTGCCCCCGGGTCTGGCCACGCGCTCGACCGTCCGCGATGTCCTACCGGCGGCATCCCACCCGATCCGGCACGCCTGCGTCAACGCGTCCCTGCTCGCTCCGGCGGGACCGACGACCGTGTCGATGCCGTGCTCGCCGATGAGTAGCCGGCTCACCGCCGCGCACTGCTCGTCGGACAGGTGGTAGCCGACCGCGGCCTGGAAGACGCCGATCGCTGCGGCGGCCTGGTCGGCGGTCACCATTACCCAGTCCTCGCCGTGGCGGATGAGCGCCTGATTCCTGACGCACGCCTCCGCATCCAGCGTGTCCCGGGTCGTGTACCGGGCGGTCGACGTCATGACGGTGGACCCGTAGTCGGGCACGCGAACCGCGTGTCCGGCCAAGTCAAGGATGTCGTCGGCGAGCTCGTCCAGACGGCCGGGCGTGCCGTCCAGGCCGTACGCCAGCGCGTTGCCGACGGCCGCGAGAAGTTGAGCACGGCTGAACGTCTTCTCACTGTGGGTGAGCTCACCGCGAAGCCCAGCGGACCGACAACAGCCACGTCCTGGTCACCCGCCAGGCGAAGGTCGGCCAGGGACCGGCGTACACCGGCTGAGTCAGCCACATTCTCGACGACTGCGGCTTCCCGCCCCGCATGATCCGCTGCACTCGACTACTGGACCTGGTCAACGCCATGGACCCCGAACTCGTCGCCGCAGCGTCCGGCACGGACCCCGAAGCCACCATGATCTATCTCGCCGACCATGTCGATCCAGGCCGACTCCCAAGTCACTCGAAAACCGCTGGCGAGATCACGTGCCGAACATGATGATCGAAGACTCATGTCACACGGTCTGGGTAACGGCTCGGATCATGGAGCAGAGGGGAACTCACATTGATCAGGCGCGTGCATCTGCGTCGAGTGGACGAAGAGATCCTCCAAGAACTTCTCTTGGTGGCCGTCAACGACGCGGAGCCCGTCGAGGTCATGCCACCCGTGGCGGGCCCACCAGGTTGGACGACGAAGCGGCAGGAAGCCTTTCTGGCCTGGCATCGGGCTCGCCAACCAGGACTTACCGGTCCACTCCACGAGTGCACATTCGCGATCAGCAACGACGGAAGAATCGTGGGATCAGCGCGGCTGGCCTACCACGGCAGCCACGATGTCCTCGAAACAGGCATGTGGCTTGCCCGTTCCGAGCGCGGAAGCGGAATCGGCACCGCCACCCTCCGAAAGCTCCTCGACGAGGCCGCGAACGCCGGTGCGCGTGCTGTGATCGCCGAAACCACGGCCGACAACGCCGCCGCCCTGGCCGCTTTACGCCACAACGACGCAAGACTCACCACGCACCAGGACAGCACCCACGTCCATGCCCAGCTGGCACTGGACGAGACACGGCCACCCCCGCCCGCCTCCCCGAACTCGTGAAGTCTCGGCAGCGCCTGGCACAGGTTCGCCGGAACATGTGCGTTGTGCCGAGGGACTCGTCGGAGGCGATCGCAACGCGCTTCCGGTCGGAGACGTAGCGCCGGACCATCTGGTAGGAGGCGTCGACGCTGTGCTCCTCGACCAGCCGGTGAGAAATCCGGGTGGTCCCCCGCCGGCCGCAACGGCCCGCCCCGCCGGGTCGCTTGACCAGTCGGACAGCTTCTGCGGCTCGGGGAGGCGAGGTCGTTGCCACGGAGGTCATGGGACGCGGATCTGCCTGACCGGACGTCCGTACGCCTGGCAGTACAGCTGTCCAACACGCCAGTCGGCGGGCCGGCCCAGGCGAGGTGCTGCGGGCTTAGCCCAGGCATGCCTCGGCGACTATGCCTCTTCCGGCCTGACTGACCGATGGAGGGGCCACGGCGTCACCGCGTCCAAGGGCTCGGCACTCCCCTCCTCGGGCGGCGCTCAGGGCGGGGAGCTCTCATATCTCCGCGTGCACGTATCCGCTACAGGTCCCGTTGACGATTGCCTTGCTGGACCACTCGCCTGCGCACACCTTGAATTCCACGCTGTCGTACTCGGTGAGGTTCTTGTTCTGGTAGCGCCACCAGTCCGCACCACCGTTGTTCCATATGGTGCCTTGACGCGTCACTACGGATTGGCTGTCAACCATCCGCCAGACGATCACGGCGGAGTGTCCGTCGGACTGCCTGTCCAGGATGCTGAACCAGTCCCCCACGTGAGCGAAGCAGCCCTGGGCCCGGTCAGCCGACGCGCACGCGGAGGGGCTTGTCCCCGCGGGCCACTGGGTGTCGCCGGCCACGTCGACCTCGACGGTGACAGCGGCGGCCTGACCGATCGTTAGCAGGGTGGCGGCGGCCATGCCGCCCAGGACGGTGGCGATCCGGGATGTACGCACTCTGTCTGCTCCTCATGAGATGTGTGCTGAAATCGAGCAACAAACTAAGGGATGTCCCGTGAAGATCCAACCCTCCGCTTCCAGTCTGGATCGCTGTCGATGCCCCTGAGGCAACGCGCCAGCATGCAGCTCTGAAGGTTCGTCGGGATCACCGGTGCGGGCAGGGCTGGACCCGGACTTCGCAGGTCACCGATTCAGGTGTTGTGACTGGGGTCGACCGGCTACGGGGCTGCCTCGCGGAAGAGGGTCAGGAGGGCGTGCGCCTGCGGGGCGCCCGCGTAGAAGAACTGCGTGGCCAGTGCGGGTGGCACGGCGGTTCCATGCATGCGGACCTCATGGCAGCTGAAGCAGAACGCCGCCTCGAACAGCGCCAGGTCGAGAGTGTCCGCGTACGCCCGGACGCTCCAGCCCGGCGAGAAGCCGCAGCGGTGCTGCTCGCTGCCGGGCAGGCTCTCGATCAGGGCCAGGACGCCGGCTGCCTCGCTCCCGATCAAGTGGGCGCCCGCCTTGCCGGGATACGGGGCGCCCCCCTTTGTCGGGAGTTCGGAGATCCTTACGACCTCCAGCAACACAGTGGTGGCTACGGCTTCGGCGGGGAGCTGCATGTGCGTAGTCTGCCCGCGTCCGGGACCGGGGCGCTGCGCCTGCCTCTGAGGACGGTGCGCTCGCCATGCTCGCCCTGGCCTTCCTGACCGCCGTCGCCGCCGACGCGGCCCCCGGCCGACCCGCTGGCCGGAACTTCCCGACTCAGGACAGCGACCCGATCTCCCTGACCGTCCCTGAGATCCGCCATCTGCTCACCGCGGTCTTCGCCCCGCCAGCCGCGACCGCAGCCAGGCTGCTGCACTGGTCCATCTGGCGCAGACGCCACCAGGCAACAGCCCGGCGCGGCCACTACAGACGGCGGTCTCTCGACGAACCTGCTGGATAGGCCACGAAACCAGACTGGAGTACTGAACCACCTGGTGCTACTTCCTCTGGTACCTCAAGATCCCAGTCTCCAGGTGTCCACGATCAAAGGGAAGCTTCAAGTGCGGCTTGCCCGGCGAACCGGGCAGCGGCGGGTGATGCGGGCCGAGTACGACCCGCAGAAGTGGACGCTGGCCGAGCGTGAACGCGCCAAAGCCGCTGAGCTGACGGCGCTGGGCTTTGGGCGGGTGTCGGACAGGACGGTGCAGAAGATGCGCCTGGCGTACCGCAAACAGGAGCTGTGGGGGCTGGTGGACCACCGCTCCACACGGGGGCGAAGCGGTGGCGGGCGCCAGGACGAGCGGGTCGTGGCCGCGGTCAGGGAAGTACTGCGCGGACAGCGGGGGCGCTCCAAGGGCACCGTGAAGGGGCTCATGCCGCTGGTCGCGCGGCTCCTCGAGGACCGGCACAGGGGCGCCGTGGCGATGCCGTCACGGGCCACGTTCTACCGCCTCGTCCATGGGATCGCCCACCCGGCGGACCATCCGGCCACCCGGGTACGGACGGTGCCGGTCACCGACGACGGACGCGGATTCACCCCGACCGTGGCATTTAGGCGCGGGCGGCCGCAGCCGCGACGATCCAGTTCCGGAACTCGACGGCGTAGTGCCGCAGGTGGTGGTCCAGGACCTCGTCCGGGCAGGTGACGGGGAAGTAGACGGTGAGGTTGGAGGTGAAGCCGTCGGCGGTGTCGCCGAACTGGATCAGTGCCCGCCCGACGACGGTTCCGTCCGCCAGGAACAGGTGGTCTTCAACAAGCAGCTGCCCGACAGCGAGCCGAAGCCGCGGGTCGTCTGCGTCGGTCTTCGCCTCGCCGGGATACAGGTCGGCGATCCGGCGCATCGCGAGTCCTGGCAGGCCTCCAACCGGATACGCGGCCTGCTCACCCAGTTCCACCCCAGCCTCGAACGCTTCCTGGGCCCCCGCCTCGACCACCAGGCCGTCACCTGGCTCCTTGAACGCCACGGCTCCCCGGCCGCACTACGCAAAGCCGGCCGACGCCGCCTCGTCGAGCTGATCCGCCCGACAGGGCGACGGATCCCGACACGGCGGTGGCCCTCGTGGACAAGTACATCAAGGAGAACAACGTCAGAATCGGGATGATTTGGCTCGACGTGGAGGGTCCGGGGTCGTACTGGGGCAGCAGCACCTCCTGCAACGCCAGCACGATCCAGGCGTGCATGGACGGCTGCAAGGTCGCCGGCCACAGCGTCGGCGTCCACACCAGCGAGAGTCAGTGGGTCCCGATCTGCGGGGGCTACACCGGCGCCAGTGACCTGCCGCTGTGGTACGCGCACCATGACGACGTGCAGTCCTGCGCCGGTTTCGCCACGTTCGATGAATGGACCCGCCCCACCCTGAAGCAGTACAGCGGCACTGTCGCGTGAGGGCATCCAAGAACCCGTACGCATTGCCTCCGGCGGCGGGCGGCGGCTCTCCCGCAGGCAGTACACGCAGAGCTCCGCGCCGTCCACGAAGGGCTGCTGACCGCCGGGTGCGTCCGGTCGGCCCATCGGAGTTGCCGATGGCCCCGGCCTCCATTGCGATAAGAGGTAACGGCCTGGGCGGGAGTTGTCCGGCCAAGTTTTCTGCGGATGTGCTCCGGGGTGATTCTTCTTGGTTGTGGCAGCGGTTGCCGGCGCTGTGGCGATCGGCCTTCCGCGGGCGCGTTTGTCCGGCGAGGCCGACTGGCGCCCGCGCGGGGGCGCCCCTGGTCCGCAGGACACCAGCAGCGCACCGGGCTGCC
>NZ_JBEXWB010000160.1:0-14017 GCF_040629645.1 Streptomyces sp. NPDC005899
CGGCCCGAGAAGATGCAGCCGCCGAGGAACGTGCCCTCCAGGGAGCGGTAGCCGTGGACCCCGCCGCCGCCGAAGCCCGCCGCCTCGCCCGCCGCGTACACGCCGGGCAGCGGGGAGCCGTCCGCCGTCAGCACCCGGGAGGACAGGTCCGTCTCCAGCCCCCCGAGGGACTTGCGGGTCAGGATGTTGAGCCGCACCGCGATCAGCGGGCCGGCCGCCGGGTCGAGGATGCGGTGCGGGCGTGCCGTGCGGATCAGCTTGTCGCCCAGGTAGGTACGGGCCCCGCGGATCGCCGTGACCTGGAGGTCCTTGGT
Organism: Streptomyces sp. NPDC005899; assembly: GCF_040629645.1. Lineage (NCBI taxonomy): Bacteria > Bacillati > Actinomycetota > Actinomycetes > Kitasatosporales > Streptomycetaceae > Streptomyces > Streptomyces sp. NPDC005899. Next base: position 315 of record NZ_JBEXWB010000160.1, read on the forward strand.
GAAGGGGTTGGCGATCTCCCGGTCGCGCGCCGTCACCTCGCGGCGCAGGGCCTCCTCGTCGATGAGCGAGTCGCCCGTCAGCGCGTTCATGCCCCGCACCAGCGCGCCCAGGTCCTTCTCGACGACGAAGTCCACCCCCTTGTCCATGAACGCCCTGACGGGGGCCGGCACGTCGGCGCGGGCCCTGCCGATCACGTCACGGACCGACTTGCCGGTCAGGTCCGGGTTCTGCTCGGACCCGGAGAGCGCGAACTCCTTGCCGATGATCTTCCGGTCCAGGACGAACCAGGTGTAGCCGTGCCCGGACCTCATGATGTGTTCCAGGGTTCCCAGCGTGTCGAAGCCGGGGAAGAGCGGGACGGGCAGCCGCTTGCCGGTGGCGTCCAGCCAGAGGGAGGACGGGCCGGGCAGGATCCGGATGCCGTGCTTGTCCCAGACGGGGTTCCAGTTCTCGATGCCCTCGGTGTAGTGCCACATCCGGTCGCGGTTGATCTGCCGGGCTCCCGCCTTCTCCGCGACGCCCAGCATCAGTCCGTCGACGTGGGCGGGGACCCCGGAGAGCAGCTTCTCGGGCGGGGTGCCCAGCCGCTCGGGCCACTGGGCGCGCACGAGGTCGTGGTTGCCTCCGATGCCTCCGGAGGTGACGATCACGGCCTGGGCGCGCAGCTCGAAGGCGCCGGTGACCTCGCGGCTGCTCGCGGTGCCCCGCTCGGCGCCGCTCTCCCGCAGGATCTCGCCGGTGACCGTGTCGACCGACCCGGCGGAGCGGCCGAGGCCGGTCACCCGGTGGCGGAACCGGGTGCGGACGAGGCCCTTCGCCATGCCTTCGCGGACCCTCCGCTCGAAGGGGGCGACGACACCGGGCCCGGTGCCCCAGGTGATGTGGAAGCGGGGGACGGAGTTGCCGTGGCCGTTCGCGTCGTAGCCGCCCCGCTCGGCCCAGCCGACCACGGGGAAGAACCGCAGCCCCTGGGCGTGGAGCCAGGACCGCTTCTCCCCGGCCGCGAAGTCGACGTACGCCTCGGCCCACCGGCGCGGCCAGTGGTCCTCCTCGCGGTCGAAGCCGGCCGTGCCGTACCAGTCCTGGAGGGCCAGCTCGTGGCTGTCCTTGATCCGCATCCGGCGCTGTTCGGGTGAGTCGACGAGGAAGAGGCCGCCGAAGGACCAGTGGGCCTGGCCGCCGACGGACTGCTCGGGCTCCTGGTCCAGCAGGATGACCGTCCGGCCGGCGTCGACGAGCTCGGCGGTGGCCACGAGACCCGCGAGCCCCGCCCCGATCACGATGACATCAGCGTCGTACGCCATGGATCTCCGTCCCTGGGGGCACGCGGGGCGAGCCGGCGCGGTGCCGGCCCGGTGCGAAGTTACCCGTGCGTCAGATCTTGGGTACCGGCCGCCCCCCACGTCAACCGTCCGGTGGACGGCGCCTCACGTGTCCCGAACGGCTGCGGGGCTATCGTCGGACCGTGTCCTTGCTGGTACTGCTGCTCTCCCTTGGCGCCGCGTGCTGTACGGGCTTCGGCTTCGTCCTGCAGCAGGACGCGGCCCGCCGCGCGCCGCCCGGCGACTTCCTGTCGCCCCGAATCCTGCTGGACCTGATGAGGGTGCCGAGCTGGCTGGCCGGCATCGGCGCGATGATCTGCGGCATGGTCCTCGGGGCGCTGGCCCTCGGGCAGGGCGAGGTGTCCGTCGTCGAGCCGCTGCTGGCCACCAACCTGCTCTTCGCGCTGGCGCTGTCCCGCTACTTCACCGGCCAGCGTCTCGGCCGCCAGGGATGGGGCGGCCTCTGGCTGCTGGCCGGCGGCGTCACCGCCTTCCTGCTCGGCGGCCAGCCGCGCGGCGGCGAGGCCGTGACCGAGCCCTTGCGCCACTGGCTGGTGATCGGCGTCGTCGCGGGGCTGGCACTGGCCCTGACCGCGTTCGCCCGCCACCCGCGCACCCCGTGGGCCCCCGCCCTCCTCGGGCTGGCGGGCGGCCTGCTCTACGGGCTCCAGGACGCGCTGACCCGGGTCTGCGGTCTGCGGCTGGCCGACGGCGGCTGGGGGGCGCTGTTCACGAGCTGGCAGCCGTACGCGCTCGTCGTCATGGGGGTGACCAGCCTGATCATCGTCCAGAGCGCCTTCGAGGCGGGTCCGCTGCGGATGTCCCTGCCCGCGCTGACCGCCGCCCAGCCGCTGGCCGGGATCGTCTGCGGGATCGGGTTCCTCGGCGACCAGGTGCGTACGGACGTCGGCGCCCTGGCCTGGCAGGCCGCGGGCCTCGCCGCGATCGTGGCCGGGATCGTGCTGCTCGGGCTCCATCCCGCGATGCCGGCGGGCAAGGAGCGGCACGGCTCCACGGAGGTGCACGGCATGCGGTTGGATGGACGCCATGACCCCCGCTGACGAGATCCTGGACATCGTGGACGAGAACGACGAGGTGGTGGGGCGGGCCCCGCGCGGCGAGGCGACCGCCCGGGGCCTGCGCCACCGCTGCGTCTTCGTCGAGGCCAGGGACGCGGCGGGCAGGGTCTTCGTGCACCGCAGGACGGCCACCAAGCTGGTCTTCCCCTCGCACCACGACATGTTCGTCGGCGGGGTCGTGGGCGCGGGCGAGTCCTACGACGACGCGGCGCTGCGGGAGGCGGAGGAGGAGCTGGGCGTCCGGGGCCTGCCCCGCCCCGAGCCGCTGTTCAGGTTTCTGTACGAGGACGACGGGCACAGCTGGTGGTCGGCGGTGTACCAGGTGCGGTGCGAGCTGCCGGTGCGTCCGCAGGCGGAGGAGGTGGCCTGGCACACCTTCCTCGGCGACGCCGAGCTGGAGCGGCGGCTCGGGGAGCTGCTGTGGGTGCCGGACGGGCTGGAGGCGTACCACCGGCTGCGGCGGTTCCGGTCGGCCGCGGGGGCGGGCGGTTCGTGAGCGGCTTCCTGCGTGGTCTGCGGACGTGGCTCGCGCCGCAGGAGATCCGTGCGGAGGGCGACACCCCGGACTACCGCTTCTCGCTGGCCAACGAGCGCACCTTCCTGGCCTGGATCCGGACCGCCCTCGCGCTGATCGGCGGCGGTTTCGCCGTGGACCAGTTCCTGCCCGGTCTCGTCCACGGGGTCCGGACCGGTCTGGCCCTCGCGCTGCTGGCCGCCGGTGTGCTCTGCTCGCTGCGGGCGGTCAACCACTGGGTGCGGTGCGAGCGGGCGATGCGGCGGGGCGAGGACCTGCCCGTGTCGCGTTTCCCGGCGCTGCTGAGCCTCGCCGTGGCCGTGGTCGCCATGGCGATGGTGGTGGTCGTGCTGTTCGGCTGGGAGGGCGCACGGTGACGGCGCCGGGCCGCGATCCGGGCCTCCAGCCGGAGCGGACCCGCCTCGCCTGGCGGCGTACGACGCTGTCCTGCACGGTGGTGGCCCTGCTCGCGGGCCGTCAGGTGTTGCACGGCGGGGTGAGCGGGGCGGGGGTGGCCGCCTTGGCGCTGACCGTGCCGGCCTGGCTGCTCTTCCTGGGGGTGGCGCACCGCCGTATCGCGGGCACGGCGACCGCCGAGCCGGCGCCGCTGTCCCCGCGGCTGGCCGTCACGGCCGCCGCGTGCGCGGCCGCCCTCGCTGTGTGCGCCGCCGCGATGCTGTTCTGACGCCCGGCCGGGGTCAGCCCCTCCCCCCTCCGACGGTGACGACGATCTTCCCCCGGGTGCGGCCCTGCTCGTTGAGCCGGTAGGCGTCGACCGCCTGTTCCAGCGGGAAGACGCGGTCCACGTGGACGGTGATGATGCCCTGTTCGGCCAGTTCCGCGAGGTGTGCGAGGTCCTGGGCGTCCGGCCGCACGAAGGCGTAGCGGCCGCCGTGGGAGAAGACGTCCGCGTCGGCGATGGAGGCGAGCCGGCCGCCGCTCGCGAGGGTCTCGGCCGAGACCCGGAGCGCCTCCCCGCCGACCGTGTCGAACGCGGCGTCGAAGCCGTCGGGTGCCAGGGCGCGCAGGCGGTCGGCGAGGCCGTCGCCGTACTCCACCGGTTCACCGCCCAGCCGCCGCACGTAGTCGTGGTTGCGGGGGCCGGCCGTGCCGATCACCCGGCAGCCCGCGTGCCGGGCCAGCTGGACGGCGAGGGAGCCGACGCCGCCCGCGGCGGCGTGGACGAGGACCGTCTCGCCGTCCCGGACCCGGAGCACCCGGTGCAGCACCTGGTGGGCGGTGAGGCCGCACAGGGGCAGGCCGGCGGCTTCCTCGAAGCTCAGGCTGAGGGGTTTGCGGGCGAGGGTGCGCACGGGGGCGGCGACGTACTCGGCGAACGTCCCACGGGAGAGGAAGTCCTCGCGGACGTAGCCGATGACCTCGTCACCCACCTCGAACTCGTCGACGGCGGCGCCGGGCTGCACGACCACGCCGGAGACGTCCCAGCCGGGGATGACGGGGAAGACGGCCTCCAGCGCCGTTCGCAGATATCCCTCGCGGGCCTTCCAGTCGACCGGGTTCACGGCCGCGGCCCGCACCTCGACCAGGACCGAGTCCGGCCCGACCTTCGGGTCGGGCCGCTCGCCGTACTCCAGGACGTCGGCACCGCCGTACCTGCTGTAGCTGATCGCCTTCATCCTTCGACGATCGGTGCGGGCCGGGGCCGTCGCAACTCAGGGCACGCCCGTCCGCCCGGGGCACCCGTCCGCCGGGCCGCCGGGTCATCGGCCCGGATCACACAGCTGATTACGGGCGGAGACTGGACGACATACCGACTGGTCGGCATCATGGTCCCGATCGTTCCCACCGCCCCGGAGGTGCGCACCATGAGCCCAGTCCACCCGCCAGGTCTCGACCTCGACCTGCTGCGCGGCCATCTCGACCGCGAGCGGCCGGGCCTGGTGAGCGGACCGCTCGACGCCCGGCTCATCGAGGGCGGACGCTCCAACCTCACCTACGTCGTCACCGACGGTACCGGGCAGTGGGTCGTCCGCCGCCCGCCCCTCGGCCACGTACTGGCCACCGCGCACGACATGAAGCGCGAGCACCGGGTGATCAGCGCCCTGCACCCGACGGCCGTACCCGTGCCCGAGCCGGTCCTCCTCTGCGAGGACGACTCGGTCATCGGCGCCTCCTTCTACGTCATGGAGTACGTCGAGGGCACCCCGTACCGGACCGCCGAGCAGCTCGCCCCGCTCGGCGCCGAGCGGACCCGGGCGGCCGTGCTCGGACTCGTGGACACGCTGGTCGATCTGCACGCCGTGGATCCCGCGTCGGTCGGGCTGGGCGACTTCGGGCGGCCGGAGGGCTTCCTGGACCGGCAGCTGCGGCGCTGGGGCAAGCAGCTGGACGCCTCACGCAACCGCGAGCTGGCCGGGATCGACGAGCTGCACGCCGCACTCGGCCGTGAACTCCCCACCTCCCCCGCGCCCACCGTCGTGCACGGCGACTACCGCCTGGACAACGTGCTGATCGGTCCCGACGACCGCATCAAGGCGGTGCTGGACTGGGAGATGTCGACCCTGGGCGACCCGCTGACCGACCTCGGCCTGCTCGTGATGTACAGCTCCGACCTGGACGTTCCGCAGTCCCCGGTCTCCACCACCAGCGGCGCGGCCGGCCACCCGAGCCCCGCCGAGCTGATCGAGCGCTATGCCGCCCGATCCGGCCGGGACACCTCGGCCATCGCCTGGTACACGGCCTTCGCGTGGTTCAAGCTCGCCGTGATCCTCGAGGGCATCCACTACCGCTACACCCAGGGCCAGACCGTCGGAGCCGGCTTCGACCGCATCGGCGACCTCGTCCCGGTCTTCATCGCGCACGGCCTCACCACCCTCCAGGAAGGCTGACCCACCCCATGGACTTCGCATTCGACGCCCGCACCGAAGAGCTGCGCAGCAGGCTGCTCACCTTCATGGACGAGCACGTGTATCCGGCCGAGGAGGTCGCCGAGGAGCAGCGCGCGCAGCTGGCCTCCCCGTGGGACACCCCGCGCGTGGTGGAGGACCTGAAGGCGGAGGCCCGCCGCCAGGGCCTGTGGAACCTCTTCCTCCCGGACGCCGGGTACGGTGCCGGGCTGACCAACCTCCAGTACGCCCCGCTCGCCGAGATCACCGGCCGCAGCCCGCACCTGGCGCCGACCGCGCTGAACTGCGCGGCGCCGGACACCGGCAACATGGAGGTGCTCTCCCAGTTCGGCTCGGACGAGCAGAAGAAGCAGTGGCTGGAGCCGCTGCTCGCCGGGGAGATCCGCTCGGCGTTCGCGATGACGGAGCCGGAGGTGGCCTCCTCGGACGCGACGAACGTCGAGACCCGGATCGCCCGGGACGGCGACAGCTATGTCGTCAACGGCCGTAAGTGGTACATCTCCGGGGCGATGAACCCGGACTGCGCGGTCTTCATCGTCATGGGCAAGACGGACCCGGACGGCGAGGACATCCGCCGCCAGCAGTCGATGATCCTGGTCCCGCGCGACACCCCCGGCCTCGAGGTGCGGCGTGCGATGCGGGTGTACGGCTACGAGGACCACTCCCACGGCGGCCACGCCGAGGTCGTCCTCACCGACGTGCGCGTGCCCGCCGCGAACCTGGTCGGCGAGGAGGGCGGCGGCTTCGCCATCGCCCAGGCGCGGCTGGGCCCGGGCCGCATCCACCACTGCATGCGGTTGATCGGGATGGCCGAGCGGGCGATCGAGCTGATGTGCCGGCGGGCCGTGGCCCGGACGGCCTTCGGCAAGCCGCTGGCCCAGCAGGGCGTCGTGCAGAACTGGATCGCGGACGCCCGGGTGACGGTGGAGCAGCTGCGGCTGCTGGTGCTCAAGACGGCCTGGCTGATGGACACCGTGGGCAACCGCGGCGCCCACACCGAGATCCAGGCGATCAAGATCGCCACGCCGCGCGCGGTCTGCGGCATCCTCGACCAGGCGGTGCAGCTGTTCGGCGCCGGCGGGGTCAGCCAGGACTTCCCGCTGGCCGAGCTGTGGGCGTCCGCGCGGACCCTGCGGCTCGCGGACGGTCCTGACGAGGTGCACCAGCGGTCGCTGGCGCGACGGGAGATCAAGAAGTACCTCTGACGGTCCGCCGCGGCCGGTGACGCACTGCGGGGAGGCGGCGGGCGGCCGCCTCCCCGGACCGGTGGATCAGAAGGTGAGCTGCCAGCTGTCGATGTAGCCGGTGTCCTGCGCGGCGATGTCCCGCACCTGGAGCTTCCAGGTGCCGTTGGCGGTCTCGGCCGACGCGTTGACGGTGTACGTCGCGACCACGTTGTCCGCGGAGTCGCTGCTGCTGGAGTTCTTCAGGCGGTAGGCCGTGCCGTCGGGCGCGAGGAGGTCGACGACGAGGTCCCCGCGGTAGGTGTGCTTGATGTCGACGCCCACCTTGAGCGCGGACGGGGCGTTGCCCGTGCGGCCGGTGACGGCGACCGGCGAGGTCACCACGGCGCCGTTGTCGGGCACCGCGACGTCGGCGGCGTTGCTGAAGACGGTGCCGGTGGGCGGGGTGCCCGTCCCGGCGGACAGGGTCCAGACGGCGTGGGCGACGGCGTCGCTGTTGCGGTCCAGGGCCGTGTCGTTGATGTTGGCCGTGGTGTCGCACGACGAGTGGTAGCAGCGGTCGAAGGCCTGCCCCGCCGTGCCGCCCCACTTCTGGGCCTGGGCGCTCGTCTTGGTGTAGTCGGCGCCGGAGAAGAGGCCGCCCACGGGGACTCCGGCGTTCTTGAACGGGGCGTGGTCGGAGCGGCCGTCGCCCTCGGTCTCGATCTCGGTGGGTATGGACAGGCCCGCGTAGTAGTCCTTGAAGGTCTGCTCGATGACCGGGTCGTCGTCGTAGACGAAGTACCCCGGGTTCGGCGAGCCGATCATGTCGAAGTTGAGGTAGCCGGCGAGCTTGGCACGTTCGGTGGAGGCCAGGTTGCTGACGTAGTACTTCGAACCGACGAGGCCCAGTTCCTCGGCGCCCCACCAGGCGAAGCGCAGGTGCTTGTCCGGTGCGAGCTGCGCCCGCGAGACCGCGAGGGCCGTCTCCAGGACGGCGGCCGAACCCGATCCGTTGTCGTTGATGCCGGCGCCGGAGGTCACCGAGTCGAGGTGGGAGCCGGCCATGAGGACCCGGTTGGGGTCTCCGCCCGGCCAGTCGGCGATCAGGTTGTACCCGGTGGCCCCACCGGAGGTGAACTGCTGGAGCGACGTGGTGTATCCGGCCGCGTCCAGTTTGGCCCTCACGTAGTCGACGGACGCCTTGTAGCCGGCCCGGCCGTGGGCGCGGTTGCCGCCATTGGCGGTGGCGATGGACTGGAGCTGGGTGAGGTGCGCCTTGACGTTGGCGAGCGGGATGTCGGGGGCGGCGGCCGCCACGGGTGCGGGGGCGGCCTGGACCGCGGGGGCCGCGGTCGCGAGGAGGGCGGCGACGGCGAGTGCCGCCGCTGCCAGGGATCTGCTACGGGCAGGTGTCATCGATGGCTCCGGATTCCGTGGGGATGGACGGAACGTGCGGGGGGTCACCGGGCCGTGCACGGCCCGGGGCCTGGAGCGGTGGGGCGGGACGTGCGTCCCCGATGCTCGGCCAGATGACCGAGGACCGTCAAGGGTGGAATCCGGACAACGGTGTTCGCTGACCGGACACTCGGACACCCCCGGCACCCGGCGTCCTGGGAGGGGCGGAGCACGGCACGGGATCCCCGCGCGTGCCGGAGCACAGGGCGGCCGGCCGTGCGCCCGGGGCGCTCGTCCCCGGTGTTCCGCCTGCTCGACGCGGATCGCGCGCCGCCGTCGGGCCCCTTGGCGGGGTGGGCCCAGGACCGCACACTCCGAGTGGGTTCCCGGCCGGGACGCCCGCCCCCGGCGTCGTGTGAACCGAGAGCCCCTCCATGCGCCTGATGCACCTGTCCGCCGCCGCGCTGTCCGCCGCGGCACTCCTGCTCGCCGCCGCCCCCACCTCCGCCTCGGCCCACACGCACGACCCGGAAACGCACCCCGCCGTCACCACCTTCGACGGCGGATTCGAGACACCGGACGTCCCGGCGCCGTCCCCCTTCACCGGATACGCCGGCGGGCAGCAGGCCGGACCCTGGACGGCCGGTGGCGACAGCGTCGATCCGGTCTCCGACCGCCTGTGGGACGCCGCGGGACCGGTCATCGACGACGTGCGGATCCGCAGTTTCCTGCTGGTGCTCTGCCCGCCGGCGTCCTGACCGCGCGGCACCGCCCCGGCCCCGCCGTCAGGGGCGCAGGGCCCTCAGCAGCAGGTCCGCCAGGTGGTCGGCGACCTCGCGCTGGGTCAGGGGCCCGTCCGGGCGGTACCAGGTGGACAGGTGGTGCACCGAGCCGAAGTGGTAGTCGACGACGAGGTCGGCGGGGGTAGCGGTGGAGAAGACCCCGGCCCGCTGGCCCTCCTCGATCAGGGCGCGGAAACGCTCGTGGTAGCGGCGGCGCTCCATGCGGACCTGCTTGTTCTTCTCCGGGCTCAGGTGGTGCATCGAGCGGAAGAAGATCGAGGCGTCGTCGAGGTTGTCGATGGTGGTGACCACCACGTCCGCCGCCGCGTCCCGCAACCGCCGCTCGATCGGCGCCTCGGCGTTCGCGTAGGCGTCGAGCCGCTCCTGCTGGAGCCGCAGCACCCGGGCGTAGACCTCCTGGAGGAGGTCCTCCTTGGAGCCGAAGTAGTGGTACAGGGCGCCCTTGGTCACGCCCGCCGCCTCGACGATCTCCTGGACCGAGGTGCGGTCGTAGCCGCGCTCCGCGAAGAGCCGGGTGGCGGCGGCCAGCAGCCTCTGGGGGACGGGCGTACCGTTCCCGTCCATCGCCTTGGCCATCGCCTCCACCTGTCCTCTCGTCCGTACACGCACCGTCTACCGGGGGGAACGCAGTTCCCGCCTGAGGATCTTCCCACTTGCCGTCTTGGGGAGCTCCGTCAGGACCTCCACCTCGCGCGGGTACTTGTACGCGGCGAGGCGCTCCTTGCAGTACGCGCTCAGCTCCGCGGGCTGCGCCGCCGCACCGGGGCGCAGGCTGACGTAGGCCCGCACGGTCTCCCCGCGGTAGGCGTCGGGGACGCCCACGACGGCCGCCTCGCGGACCGCGGGGTGGGTGTAGAGGACGTCCTCCACCTCCCGGGGCCAGACCTTGAAGCCGGAGGCGTTGATCATGTCCTTCTTGCGGTCGACGACGTAGAGCCAGCCCTCCACGTCCATGAAGCCGATGTCCCCGGTGCGCAGCTCCCCGTCCGGGAAGGTGGCTTCGGTGGCCTGCGGGAGGTTCCAGTAGCCGGCGGCGACCTGCGGTCCGCGGATGGCGATCTCGCCCTGTTCGCCGAACGGGACGTCGTGCCCCTTCTCGTCGATGATCCGCACCACGGTGTCGGGGCCGGGGACGCCGACGGACAGGGTTCCGGAGGCCGGGTCGACGGGGGCCTCGCGCTCGGGCGGCACCGAGGCGCAGGGCGCGGTGCACTCGGTGAGGCCGTAGCCGTTGCGGATGTAGGGGCCGAATCCGGCGCGGAACTTCTCCACCAGGGCGGGCGGCAGGGGTGCGCCGCCCGAGGAGATCACCTTGAAGGAGGTGAAGTGCTCCGGTGTCGCCTGCGGGTGCGCCGCGAGGGCCATGAAGGCGGTCGAGGGGCCGACCGTGTAGGCCGGCCGGTGCGCGGCGAAGGCCTCCAGGACGACGCTCGCCTCGAAGCGGTAGGTCAGCACGAGGGTGCCGGCGTTGGCGACGCAGGCGGCGAGCTGGCACACCATGCCGGTGATGTGGAAGAGCGGGGCGAGCGCGAAGTAGGCGGAGCCCTCCTCGATGGGGTGGCCGGCCCGCTGCCGCTCCGCGTTCACCATGATGTTGCCGTGGGTGTTCATGGCGCCCTTGGGGGTGCCGCTCGTCCCGGAGGTGTAGCTGATCAGGGCGGTGTCCGAGGCGGAGAGCTCCCGGCCCCCGGGGGCCGGGAGGCCGCGGCGGGCCACGGCCACCAGGTCGGCGGCGCCGTCGCCGGGGCCCGGCGCGGGGAGCCGCTCGAAGCCGAGCACCCGCGGGTCGTCGGCCGTCTGGAGGTCGAGCTCGCAGGCCGTGAGGGCGATCCGCACGCCCGGGGCGGCCTCCGCGGTGGCCCGCAGGTAGGACGCCCAGGCGCGGTCGGAGCAGATCAGCGCGCTCACACCGGCGTCGGCCAGGACGTGGCCGACCTCGCCGGACTTGTACATGGGGTTGAGCGGGACGACCGTCGCACCCGCCTTCCACGCCCCGAACAGCGCGAGGACGAAGTGCGGGGTGTTCTGCAGCATGATCGCCACCCGGTCGCCGCGCCGCAGCCCCTCGGCGGCGAGGTGCCCGGCCACGGAGTCCGACAGTGCGTCGGCCTCCCGGTAGTCGAGGCGTCCGTCGAAGTAGGCCAGCGCGGTGCGCTCCGGGGCGCGGGCGACGGCCGCGCGGAAGGCGTGGACCATGGTCTCGGCCGGCTGGACGGGGGCGAGCTGCGCCTCGCTGAGCAGGGCGGTCCAGGGCTTCGCCGCGTAGATCGACTCGGTCATGCGCCGGTCGCCTCCCACTTCCTCTGCAGATGGTTCATGTTGCCGAGCCACTGGTCGGGGTCCTTGGCCCGCGCCCGGTAGTACCCGGCCACCTCGGGGTGCGGCAGCACGAGGAAGCGGTCGTGCTCCATGGCGTCGAACAGGGCGTCGGCGACGGCTGCCGGCTCGATCGCGGTAGGGGCGAGGACGAGGTCGCCCGCGGAACCCGCCGCCGTCAGCATGTCCGTACGCACGCCCTGCGGGCAGATCGCGTGCACCTTGACGCCCCGGTGCCGATAGGTCAGGGAGAGCCATTCCGCGAAGGCGACGGCACCGTGCTTCGTGACGCTGTACGGAGCCGCTCCGATCATCGTCAGCAGTCCGGCCGCCGACGCGGTGGAGACGAAGCGGCCGGCGCCGCGCTCCAGCCAGTCCGGCAGGAGTTGCCTGGCGGCGCGGACGTGCGCCATCACGTTGACGTCCCAGGCCGCGGCCCAGACGTCCTCGTCGGCGAAGGCGTCGCCGCCCGAGGCGAGGCCCGCGTTGGCGCAGTAGACGTCCACCGTGCCCCCGAGGGCGTCACGGGCCGCCTCCACGATGCCGGAGGCGTCGCCGGACACGGCGGTGCCTCCGATCTCCTCGGCGAGGGGCCCGATCCGGTCGCCGTCGAGGTCGTTGACGACGACCCGGGCGCCCTCCGCGGCGAATCTGCGGGCCAGAGCCGCGCCGATGCCTCCGCCCGCTCCCGTCACCACTACGCCGGCACCCTGCACCGCACTCATCCGTTCCGCCTCTCTCAGCCGTCTACCCCCGGCAGACTAACCAGTCGGTATGTGATCCGGGAAGGGGGTCGGGACAGGACGGGGAATCTGCCCGGTCAGGGGCGTTCCGTGGCGCGCGTGCCCGCGCTAGCGTGCGTGACCACGGCAGTCGGCGCGATCATGGAGGTAGCGGAATGACCCTGTCCAGACGTGGTGTGCTGACCGTCGGCGGCGCGGTGGGGGCCCTCGCGGCCGCCGGGGCAGGCCCGGCCGCCGCCTCCGGGCCCGGTGGCGGGCGCCCGGGTGTGCGGACCGGTTTCGCCCGGCTGGCCGCTGACGGGTACCGGGCGCTGGCGGGCCGGAAGGTGGGCGTGGTCACCAATCCCACGGGCGTCACCTCGGACGTGCGGCACATCGTCGACGTGATGCACCCGGACGGCCGGGTGGACCTGACGGCCGTCTTCGGACCCGAGCACGGCTTCCGGGGGACCGCGCAGGCGGGTGGTTCGGAGGGCCGGTACGAGGACCCGGCGACGGGTCTGCCGGTCTACGACACCTACCTCAAGAGCGGGCAGGCGCTCGCCGACGTCTTCACCGCGTCCGGTGTCGACACGGTGGTCTTCGACATCCAGGACGCCGGGGCCCGCTTCTACACGTACATCTGGACGCTGTACGACTGCATGGAGGCGGCCGCGCTCGCGGGCAGGCGGTTCGTGGTGCTGGACCGGCCGAACCCCGTGACCGGGCGGGCCGCCCTCGGTCCCGTGCTCGATCCGGCGTTCGCCACGTTCGTGGGGCGCCGCGAGATCGCGCAGGCGCACGGGATGACCGTCGCCGAGCTGGCGCTGCTGTTCAACGCGGAGTTCCTCGCCGACCGGCCGGTGGAGCTGGAGGTCGTGCGGATGTCGGGCTGGCGGCGGTCCGACTTCTTCGACGCGACGGGGCTGCCGTGGGTGCCGCCCAGCCCGAACATGCCGACCCCGGACACGGCGCTGGTCTATCCGGGCACCTGCCTGTTCGAGGGGACGAACCTGTCCGAGGGCCGGGGCACCACCCGACCCTTCGAACTGCTGGGCGCGGAGGGGATCGACCACCGGTGGGCGGCGGCGGCGAACGCGCTGGAGCTGCCGGGAGTGGCCTTCCGCGAGGCGTACTTCGCGCCGACGTTCTCCAAGTTCCAGGGCCGGACCGTGGGAGGTGTGCAGCTGCACGTCCACGACCGGGAGGCGTTCGACCCGGTCCGCACCGGGATCGCGCTGCTGGTCACGGCGAAGCGGACGTGGAGCGGGTTCGCCTGGCGCGCGGACAACTGGATCGACAAGCTCACCGGCAACACCCGGGTGCGCACGATGATCGACGCGGGCGCCGGGACGGACGAGGTGGTGGCCGCCTGGTCGGCGGACCTGGCGGCTTTCCGGGCGGTGCGGCGGGAGTACCTCCTGTACCGGTGAGCAGCCGGTACCGCTGCCGCACGCGCGGGCCGGGACGGTCCCCCGCCGGCCCGCGCGAAGGCCCCCGCACCGCCGTGGAGCGCGG
>NZ_JBEXWB010000161.1:0-13727 GCF_040629645.1 Streptomyces sp. NPDC005899
CCGCCGCGCGGCGGCGGTCTTATCGCGGCGCGGGTCGCGGCGGGTTCGCGCCCGCGGGGGGCCGGGGGGAGCCCCCCCCGCCCCCGCCCGTCGGTGTGTCCGGGCACACCCGGCGACCGCTCCCGTCCTCCGCGGCCGGTACCGGTCGCCGGCGGTGGACGGTAGGTTCGGGGCCATGGCCATCCGCGCCGTCCTCTGGGACATCGACGACACGATCTTCGACTACTCGGGAGCCGACCGCGCAGGCATGCGCAAGCACCTGGAGACCGAGGGCTTCCCCGAGGGGTACGGCTCCCTGGAGCAGGCCCTCGACGTCTGGAAGGCCGTCACGGACGTGCAGTGGGCGCGCTTCGCCGCGGGGGAGGTCGACTTCCCGGGCCAGCGGCGTGAGCGCGTACGGGCGTTCCTCGGGCGGTGGCTGAGCGACGGCGAGGCCGACGGCTGGTTCGGTCGGCACGCCGCCCACTACGAGGCGGCCTGGCGGCTCTTCCCGGACACCCTGCCGGTCCTGGACCGGCTGGCGGGCGGCTTCCGCCACGCCGTCCTGTCGAACTCCAGCATCCACAACCAGGACCGCAAGCTGCGGGCGCTCGGCGTGCGGGACCGTTTCGAGGCGGTGGTGTGCGCCGTCGAGCTCGGGGTGTCCAAGCCCGAGGCGGCGGCCTTCCACGCCGCGTGCCAGGTGCTGGAACTGGACCCGCACGAGGTGGCGTACGTCGGCAACGAGCCCGACATCGACGCGGGCGGAGCCGTGGCCGCGGGGCTCGCCGGGATCTGGCTGGACCGGGACGGGCGCGGCGGCCGGCCCGAGCTGGTCAGGATCACGGGGCTCCACGAGCTGCCCGGCCTGCTGGCGGGCGATACCCGTTTTGGAGCGCCGGACACCTTCGGGTAATGTTCTTCCTGCGCCGCCCGAGCGGGCCGGAAGATCCGGTCGGGAAGCGCAGACAGAAACAACACCCCAAGGGGTTGCGTTTCAGTGGGCTATGGTGTAATTGGCAACACTACGGTTTCTGGTACCGTCATTCTAGGTTCGAGTCCTGGTAGCCCAGCGCAAGACCGAAGTACAAGCCCCCGTTGTGTAGCGGCCTAGCACGCTGCCCTCTCACGGCAGTAGCGCCGGTTCGAATCCGGTCGGGGGTACAGATCCATCCCGCGAGAACATCTGGGTCGCACCCACGTTCTTCGGTGACAACACCCGGCTGCGGCCGGGTGAGGATCGCTAGGGCCCCCGTTGTGTAGCGGCCTAGCACGCTGCCCTCTCACGGCAGTAGCGCCGGTTCGAATCCGGTCGGGGGTACTTGCAACACCATGGGCTATGGTGTAATTGGCAACACTACGGTTTCTGGTACCGTCATTCTAGGTTCGAGTCCTGGTAGCCCAGCGCAACACCGTAGGACAAGCCCCCGTTGTGTAGCGGCCTAGCACGCTGCCCTCTCACGGCAGTAGCGCCGGTTCGAATCCGGTCGGGGGTACAACACGGCAGTACAGGAAGGCCCTTCACCTCGGTGGAGGGCCTCTCTTCTTGTGCGCGCGGCGAAGCCGGCGACGCCCGGAAGGTGGGGGCTCCGCCCAAGTCGCGGGGACGGGGAGGGTTGTTCGGGGCCGCCACGACGCTGGGGCGGCCGGGAAGGGCGAGGCGGGTGGGTCAGCCGGTGCGGCGCAGCGCCTCACTCAGCCGCGCGGCCGAGTCGATGACCGCCTGGGCGTGCATCCGCCCGGGGTGGCGGGTCAGCCGCTCGATCGGCCCGGAGACGGAGACGGCGGCGACCACGCGGTTCGACGGCCCGCGGACCGGCGCCGACACCGAGGCCACACCCGGCTCACGCTCGCCGATCGACTGCGCCCAGCCCCGCCGCCGTACGCCCGAGAGCGCCGTGGCCGTGAAGCGGGCGCCCTGCAGTCCCCGGTGCAGGCGTTCCGGCTCCTCCCAGGCCATCAGGATCTGCGCCGAGGAACCCGCCTTCATGGTGAGCGTGGAACCGACCGGCACGGTGTCCCGCAGTCCGGACAGCCGCTCGGCCGCCGCCACGCAGATGCGCATGTCGCCCTGGCGGCGGTAGAGCTGCGCGCTCTCGCCCGTGATGTCGCGCAGGTGTGTGAGTACGGGTCCGGCCGTGGCCAGGAGGCGGTCCTCGCCGGCCGCGGCCGCGAGCTCCGCGAGCCGGGGGCCGAGGATGAAACGGCCCTGCATGTCCCTCGCCACCATGCGGTGGTGTTCGAGTGCCACGGCCAGTCGGTGTGCCGTGGGCCGTGCGAGCCCGGTCGCCGCGACCAGCCCGGCGAGGGTGGCCGGACCGGACTCCAGGGCGCTCAATACCAGAGCTGCCTTGTCGAGAACGCCGACGCCGCTAGAGTTGTCCATACGACGATACTCGCGTCTCACTCTGTGAAACGCAAGTTCAATTTTCTCCAGAAGTTGCGAACCTGTAGGAGCGGCCGTACGACGGCCCGCAGTCGCCGCCCGCTCGGGGGTCCGGACGGCGGCGCACCGAAATCTCTAGTTGGGCCGGCGAGGACGCCGGCCGGAGGGAAAGCGATGGGTAGGACACTCGCGGAGAAGGTCTGGGACGACCACGTCGTCCGGCGCGCGGAGGGCGAGCCCGACCTTCTCTTCATCGATCTGCACCTGCTGCACGAGGTGACCAGCCCGCAGGCGTTCGACGGCCTGCGTCAGGCCGGCCGCCCGGTCCGGCGCCTCGACCTCACCATCGCCACCGAGGACCACAACACCCCGACCCTCGACATCGACAAGCCGATCGCCGACCCGGTCTCCCGCGCCCAGCTGGAGACCCTGCGCAAGAACTGCGCGGAGTTCGGCGTCCGCCTGCACCCGCTCGGCGACGTCGAGCAGGGCGTCGTGCACGTCGTGGGGCCGCAGCTCGGCCTGACCCAGCCCGGCACCACGGTCGTCTGCGGCGACTCGCACACCTCCACCCACGGCGCTTTCGGCGCGCTGGCCTTCGGCATCGGCACGAGCCAGGTCGAGCACGTCCTGGCGACCCAGACGCTGCCGATGGCCCGCCCCCGCACCATGGCGATCACCGTCGAGGGCGAACTCCCGGAGACCGTCACCGCCAAGGACCTCATCCTGGCGATCATCACCCGCATCGGCACCGGCGGCGGTCAGGGATACATCATCGAGTACCGCGGCTCCGCCATCGAGAAGCTCTCGATGGAGGCCCGGATGACCATCTGCAACATGTCGATCGAGGCCGGCGCCCGCGCGGGCATGATCGCCCCGGACGCCACCACCTTCGACTACCTGCGCGGGCGCGACCACGCCCCCGAGGGTGCGGAGTGGGACGCCGCCGTCGCGTACTGGAAGACGCTGCGCACCGACGACGACGCCGTCTTCGACGCCGAGGTCGTCATCGACGCCACCGAACTCGCGCCGTTCGTCACCTGGGGCACCAACCCGGGCCAGGGCGCTCCGCTGTCGGCCAGCGTCCCCGACCCCGCGTCGTACGAGGACGCCTCGGAGCGCCACGCGGCCGAAAGGGCCCTGGAGTACATGGGGTTGACCGCCGGCCAGCCGCTGCGTGAGATCAGTGTGGACACGGTGTTCGTAGGTTCGTGCACCAACGGCCGCATCGAGGACCTGCGCAACGCGGCCGGAGTCATCGAGGGCCGCAAAGTCGCCGACGGCGTACGGATGCTGGTTGTGCCGGGCTCCGTCCGGGTCGCCCTCCAGGCCGTCGAGGAGGGCCTGGACAAGGTCTTCACCGCCGCCGGAGCCGAATGGCGGCACGCCGGCTGCTCGATGTGCCTCGGCATGAACCCCGACCAGCTGGCCCCCGGCGAGCGCTCCGCCTCCACCTCGAACCGGAACTTCGAGGGCAGGCAGGGCAAGGGCGGCCGCACCCACCTGGTCTCCCCGCAGGTCGCCGCCGCCACCGCCGTGCTGGGCCGTCTGGCCTCGCCGGCCGATCTGTCCGACGCCCGTACGCCCGCCGGAGTCTGAGAGTCATGGAAGCATTCACCGCACACACCGGCCGGGCCGTCCCGCTGCGCCGCAGCAACGTCGACACCGACCAGATCATCCCCGCGCACTGGCTGAAGAAGGTCACCCGCGACGGGTTCGAGGACGGCCTGTTCGAGGCGTGGCGCAAGGACGGGGACTTCGTCCTCAACCGCCCCGAGCGCGAGGGCGCCTCGGTCCTGGTGGCCGGTCCCGACTTCGGTACGGGATCCTCCCGTGAGCACGCCGTCTGGGCCCTGCAGAACTACGGCTTCAAGACGGTCATCTCCTCGCGGTTCGCCGACATCTTCCGCGGTAACTCGCTGAAGAACGGTCTGTTGACGGTCGTCCTCGACCAGCAGGTCGTCGACTCCCTGTGGGAGCTCACGGAGGCCGACCCGACGGCCGAGATCACGGTGGACCTGGAGAAGCGGCAGGTCCTCGCCGAGGGCGTCACCGCCGACTTCGAGCTCGACGAGAACGCCCGCTGGCGACTGCTGAACGGTCTCGACGACATCAGCCTCACCCTTCAGAACGAAGCGGACATCGCGACTTACGAGGCGGCCAGGCCGTCCCACAAGCCGCGTACGATCAACGCCTGAACAGCGCTTTTCTCCGACTGCGCCCCCTGCCTTCCGGCAGGGGGCGCAGTCGCTTGTTGAGACCCCCTCGGGCGACAACTCGCCCCAGATGGCACAATCGGTGCATGGGACGCGACAGCCAACTCGAGCTCTACGGCCTCGTCGCGGACCGATTGAAGGAAGCGCACGCACGAGTGCGCGCACTGCAAGTCCCGGAGGACGTACGCATGGCGCTCTCCCGGAAGCTGATGGTCGTCACGGCCTCGGCCAAACACGATCTCCCGGGCGCGGCAAGGCGTCTGGACCGGTTGATGAAGGACCTCGATGAGGGCCGATTCCCCGAAGGTGGCTGACTCCGCGGAACAGTGCGGCGGTCGACTTCGTTGCGGCACTAGGGTGATTAGCCCGTTTCGTGTTTGATTTGCGGTATATATCTGCCTAACGTGCGAAAAAGCCTGAACGGTTTGGTTCCGGCAATGTCTCCGAAGGGGAAGACGTGAACAAGGCACAGCTCGTAGAAGCGATTGCCGACAAGGTCGGCGGCCGTCAGCAGGCCGCTGACGCCGTCGACGTGGTACTCGACGCGATCGTCCGCGCGGTCGTCGCGGGAGACCGTGTCTCGGTCACTGGCTTCGGCTCGTTCGAGAAGGTCGACCGCCCCGCCCGCTACGCGCGCAACCCGCAGACGGGCGAGCGCGTGCGGGTCAAGAAGACGTCCGTGCCCCGATTCCGTGCGGGGCAGGGCTTCAAGGACCTGGTCAGCGGCTCCAAGAAGCTCCCCAAGGGTGGCGAGGTCTCGGTCAAGAAGGCACCCAAGGGAAGCCTGTCGGGCGGTTCTTCCACCCGCACCACGGCGAAGGCCGCGGCCAAGAAGGCCACCGCCAAGAAGGCCACGGCGCGCAAGAGCACGGCCGCCGCCAAGAAGACCGCGCCCGCCGCCAAGACCGCCGCGAAGAAGACCTCCGCACCGGCCAAGAAGGCCACGCCGACGGCGAAGAAGGCCGCCCCCGCGAAGAAGGCCACGACGAAGAAGGCCGTCGCCGCCAAGACCGCGCCCGCCAAGAAGACCACGGCGAAGAAGGCGCCCGCGAAGAAGACCACGGCACGCACCACAGCGGCCAAGAAGGTCACCGCACGCAAGAAGTGAGACCGGGCGCCGACCCCTTCTCCGACGCGCCGGGCCGGGCTCCCCTGGGGGAGCCCGGCCCGCGGGCTGTCCGGGGCCGGGTCCGCGGGCCGGCCAGGATCGGTACGCGAGCCGATCAGAGCGTCTGGAGCGTCACCAGGGTGATGCGGAGCGAGGGGCCCTCGCCCTCGGTCTCGATCCGCACCCGCTGCCCCGGCCGCAGCAGCAGCAGGCCGCCCGCGTCGAAGGCGGGGGCGTCGAAGTCCACCGGGGTGCCGTCGTCGAGCAGCACGCTGCCGGTCCGGGTCGCGGAGTCGTACGTGAACGAGGTCGCCTGCATGGACGGCAGCCTATCGGTCGGGCCCCGGGGCCGCGGCGGCCGTCAGACCCGCGGTGTACCGCCCCACACCCAGACCCAGCGCCACCCGCAGGTCGTCTCCCGTGTCCACGTCCCTGCGGATCGAGTCGAGGCCCGGAGCCGAGATCTCGACCGCCCCCGACCGCAGGTGCCGGGCCCTGGACGGCCCGCCGAAAGACGGCCGCAATTCGAATCCCGGCAGCGCCGAGAGAAACGTGGTGCCGATTCCCTGGGCATCGCTGACAAATGCGCGGGAAAAAGAGGAGGAGAATTCGAGAACCCGCGCCAATTCCTCCGGACGCAGGGCGGGCAGATCCGCGTTGAGCGCGGCGAGAGCCGCCCCGGGCCGCCGGGAGCGCACCGAGCGCGCCCCGTGCTCCAGCGCCGCGTCGAGCCCGGCCGCCGGCGAGTCCGCCAGGGTGCGCGCGCCCAGCGCGGAGAGGGCGGGGCCGGCCACCGGGTCGTCCGTGACGACGACCACATCCCGCACCCCCGCGCACGACAGCGCCGCCGCCACCGTGTCGAGGGCGAACGCCAGGGCGAGGCGGGGGCGGAGCTCCTCACCCGCTGTCCGGCCGAGCCTGCTCTTCGCCCGGGCGAGCGGCTTGAGCGGGACGACCAGGGACCAGGGGCCGGTCGGGTCGGTATTCGTGGCGATCTCCCCCTCCGTACGGGCAAGCCCCCATTCTCGCCTGCCGGTGCGACAACCCGGAGGTCCGCCCCCATGGGCGAGGCGTACGGTGTTCTCCACGCACCAGGGCCCCGTAGCGAGGCAGCAGCGCCGCGAGCCCCGCAGCTTCTCAGTCCCCTAGAGGAAGGCCTCCGAGTGTCCCGCCGCAGAATCGGCTTCTGGTACCGCCTGGCGGCGGCCATCGCGAAACCACCCCTGGTCGTCCTGTTCAAGCGCGACTGGCGGGGAATGGAACACATTCCGGCCGAGGGCGGATTCATCACCGCGGTCAATCACAACTCGTACCTGGACCCGCTGTCGTACGGGCATT
Organism: Streptomyces sp. NPDC005899; assembly: GCF_040629645.1. Classification (NCBI taxonomy): domain Bacteria; kingdom Bacillati; phylum Actinomycetota; class Actinomycetes; order Kitasatosporales; family Streptomycetaceae; genus Streptomyces; species Streptomyces sp. NPDC005899. Next base: position 7,028 of record NZ_JBEXWB010000161.1, read on the forward strand.
TCCAGTACAACAGCGGCAGGGTCCCCAGGCTCCTCGCCAAGGCCGGACTGTTCCGGGCGCCCTTCGTCGGAATGATCCTGCGCGGCACCGGGCAGATCCCCGTCTACCGCGAGACGACCAACGCGCTCGACGCGTTCCGCGCCGCGGTGGCCGCGATCGAGCAGGGCGAATGCGTCGCCTTCTACCCGGAGGGCACGCTCACCCGGGACCCCGACATGTGGCCCATGGCCGGCAAGACCGGCGCCGCCCGGGTCGCGCTGATGACCAAGGCCCCGGTCATCCCCGTCGCCCAGTGGGGCGCCAACCTCGCGATGCCGCCCTACGCCAAGAGGAACAAGCTCCGGCTGTTCCCCCGCAAGACCCTCCAGGTGCAGGCCGGGCCGCCGGTCGACCTCTCCCGCTTCCACGGTGTCGAGCCGACCCCCGAGGTACTGCGCCAGGCGACCGAGGCGATCATGTCCGCCGTCACGGCCGAGCTGGAGGACCTGCGCGGCGAGAAGGCCCCCGCCGAGCTCTACGATCACCGCAAGGCCCGCGCGCAGCAGCGGCGCAAGGCAGAGGGAAAGGGACACACGTGACGCACCCCGGCAAAGCGGCCGTCTTCGGAACCGGCTCGTGGGGTACGGCCTTCGCCATGATCCTCGCGGACGCGGGCTGCGAGGTCACCCTGTGGGGCAGGCGCGCCGAGGTCGCCGAAGCCGTCAACACGACGCACACCAACCCCGGCTACCTGCCCGGGATCGAGCTCCCCGCGTCGATCCGGGCCACCACCGACCCCGCCGAGGCCCTGCGCGGCGCCGACTTCGCCGTCCTGGTCGTGCCCTCCCAGACGCTGCGCGCCAACCTCGCCGACTGGGCCCCGCACCTGGAGCGCGACACGGTCCTCGTCTCCCTGATGAAGGGCGTCGAACTCGGCACCGCGAAGCGGATGAGCGAGGTCGTCGAGGACGTCACCGCGGTCCCCGCCGACCGCATCGCCGTCGTCACCGGCCCCAACCTCGCCAAGGAGATCGCCGAACGCCGGCCCGCGGCCGCCGTCGTCGCCTGCGCGGACGAGACCGTCGCCCAGCGCCTCCAGGCCGCCTGCCACACCCCGTACTTCCGGCCCTACACCAACACCGACGTGGTCGGCTGCGAGCTCGGCGGCGCCGTCAAGAACGTCATCGGCCTCGCCGTGGGCATCGCCGACGGCATGGGCCTCGGCGACAACGCCAAGGGCTCGCTCATCACCCGGGGCCTCGCCGAGACCACCCGTCTGGGCCTGGCCATGGGCGCCGACCCGCTGACGTTCTCCGGACTCGCGGGCCTGGGCGACCTGGTGGCGACCTGCTCGTCACCCCTCTCGCGCAACCACACCTTCGGCACCAACCTCGGCCGCGGGATGACGCTCCAGGAGACGGCCGCCGTCACCAAGCAGACCGCCGAGGGCGTCAAGTCCTGCGAATCGGTGCTCGATCTGGCCCGCAGGCACGGAGTCGACATGCCGATCACCGAGACGGTCGTCGGAATCGTCCACGAGGGCAAGCCGCCGGTCGTCGCGCTCAAGGAGCTGATGTCGCGCAGCGCCAAGCCCGAGCGGCGCTGACTCGAGCCCTACCAGCAGGTACGCTCGTCGCGATATGAGCAGCCAGAACCTCCCCCAGCGCCCTGAGAGCCCCGAGAGCGCCGCCAGGAGCTCCGTGAGCTCCGAGCCGGGCGGCGAGCAGCGCCGCAAGCCGCGCGTCGCCGTCGTCTTCGGCGGCCGCAGCTCCGAACACGGCATCTCCGTCGTCACGGCCGGCGCCGTCATGAGTGCCGTCGACCGGACCAAGTACGACGTCCTGCCGATCGGCATCACCAGGGACGGCCGGTGGGTCCTCACCGCCGACGACCCGGCACGCATGGGCATCACGGACCGGCGGGTCCCCGACGTGGACCAGCTGGCCGACTCCGGGCGCGGCGCGGTGTCGTTCTCCGTCGACCCCGGCGACCGCGAGGTCGTCGTCAGCGAGCCGGGCGCGCTGCCCAGAGCACTCGGAGAGGTCGACGTCGTCTTCCCCGTGCTCCACGGACCGTACGGCGAGGACGGCACGCTCCAGGGGCTGCTGGAGCTCTCCGGCGTGCCCTACGTCGGCGCGGGCGTCCTCGCCTCCGCGGTCGGCCAGGACAAGGAGTACATGAAGCGGGTGTTCACCTCCTTCGGGCTGCCGGTCGGCCCGTACGAGGTGGTCCGCCCCCGCGAGTGGGAGTCGGACCGGCCCGCCGCCCGCAAGCGGATCATGGAGTTCGCCGCCGAACACGGCTGGCCCCTCTTCGTGAAGCCCGCCCGCGGCGGTTCCTCCGTGGGCATCACCAAGGTCGACGACCCCTCCGGTCTCGACGAGGCCATCGAGGAGGCCCGTCTGCACGACCCCAAGTTCCTCGTCGAGTCCCTGCTGCGGGGCCGCGAGATCGAGTGCGGCGTGCTGGAGTTCGAGGACGGGCCCCGCGCGAGCGTGCCGGCCGAGATCCCGCCGGTCACCGCGCACGACTTCTACGACTTCGAGGCCAAGTACATCGACTCGGCGGCCGGGCTGGTCCCCGCCCCCCTGACCGAGGAGCAGACCGCCGAGGTGCGCCGGCTCGCCGTCGAGGCGTTCGACGCCGCGTCCTGCGAGGGTCTGGTGCGCGCCGACTTCTTCCTCACCGAGGACGGCGGCTTCGTCATCAACGAGATCAACACCATGCCCGGCTTCACCCCGATCTCCATGTACCCGCGTATGTGGCAGGAGAGCGGCGTCGGCTACCCCGAGCTGGTGGACCGGCTCATCCAGGCGGCACTGAACCGCCCCACGGGACTGCGCTGACCCAGGGCCCCGTGTCCGGATCGCGCCGGCCCGGCGCGATCCGGACGGGCGTCCCTAGACGCTGTCGGGGACCGTCCCGCGGACGGGCTCCGCGAACGCCGACAGCGGGGTGACGTCGTGGGCGTACGCCTTCGAGAGCGTGACCTCGACGTATGCCTTGCGGTACGTCGTCGTGAACCGGGGGCCGGCGTCACCCCGCTGCTCGAGCAGCCAGTTGACGCCGTCCGCCTCGACGGCCTCGGACTGGGGGTCGTCCATCTTCGCGGGCCGGGGGACGCCGCAGCGCAGTACGATCGCCCCGTCCCCCCAGCCGGCGGTCAGCACCGACTCCGGTCCGGGATCACTCCGTTCGAGGCCGGTGACGGTCTTCGGCAGCTCCTCGTGCAGTGCCTCGCAGTACGCGGCCTCCCGCGACGACGGCGTGGGAACCGCGACCGAGGGAGCCGCGTCACCGGCGGAGCAGCCCGCCGCGGCCAGGACGGCCAGGGCGGCGGAAGGACCGAGCAGTACGGAGCGGCGGGGCCGGCGGCAGGCAGACGTCACCGGCCCAGCGTAGACGGGGGTCAGAGGTGGACGATCGGGCAGGTCAGGGTTCGGGTGATGCCGTCCACCTGCTGGACCTTGGCGACCACCATGCGGCCGAGGGCGTCGACCGTGTCGGCCTGCGCCCGCACGATCACGTCGTAGGGGCCTGTGACGTCCTCTGCCTGGATCACTCCCGGAAGTTTCGCGATGGTCTCGGCGACGAACGACGCCTTGCCCACCTCGGTCTGGATGAGGATGTACGCCTGTACCACGGAACCTCCAGGGCGGCCACGAGGATCATGTGGGGGAAAGGGACGCCACGGTATCGCGTTGCCGCGGGCCGCGGGGAGACCTGCGGGCCGGTTGACGCCCCCAGCGTGGCGTACGCACCACAGAAGTTGACGTATCTCCTGACGGTACCGACAGCAGCAGGGGCCCGCGACCGCGGGCCCACCGGAGCGGAAGAGGGACGACTCCCGTGAGCCGCCGGTCCGCCGGCGGCCGGAGCCGTCCTGTCCACGGCCCGGACGACCGGCCGCTGAAGCAGCCCGGACAGCCGTCCGGTGCGATAGATGAGAGGTGAGACTCGGTGAAGGGAACCGTGGGCGAGTTGGGGGAGTTCGGGCTCATCAGAGAGCTCACGTCCCGGCTCACCACCACTCCGGCGGTACGGCTGGGGCCCGGCGACGACGCCGCGGTCGTGGCCGCTCCCGACCGCAGGGTCGTGGCCAGTACGGACATCCTGCTGGAAGGGCGGCACTTCCGCCGCGACTGGTCGACGGCGTACGACGTCGGGCGCAAGGCAGCCGCACAGAACCTCGCCGACATCGCGGCCATGGGCGCCGTGCCGACGGCGCTGCTCCTCGGCCTCGTCGTACCCGCCGATCTCCCCGTCACCTGGGCCACCGAGCTCATGGACGGGCTGCGGGACGAATGCCAGGTCGCCGGGGCGGCCGTCGTCGGCGGCGACGTCGTCGGCGGCGACACCATCACCGTGTCCATCACCGCCCTCGGCGACCTGCGCAACCACGAACCCGTGACCCGCAGCGGTGCCCGCCCCGGGGACGTGGTGGCCGTCACGGGCTGGCTGGGCTGGTCCGCGGCGGGATTCGCCGTGCTCTCCCGCGGCTTCCGCTCGCCGCGCGCCTTCGTGGAGGCCCACCGGCGTCCCGAACCGCCGTACCACGCGGGCCCCGCGGCCGCCGGACTGGGCGCCACCGCGATGACCGACGTCAGCGACGGACTCGTCGCCGACCTCGGTCACATCGCGGAGGCCAGCAAGGTCCGCATCGATCTGCGCTCCGGACTGATCGACATCCCCTCCCAGATGGCCGACATCGGCCAGGCGGTCGGCGTCGACCCCCTGCAGTGGGTGCTCACGGGGGGAGAGGACCACGCGATCGTCGCGACGTTCCCGCCCGACGTGAAGCTCCCCGCCCGCTGGAAGGTGATCGGCGAGGTCCTCAACCCCTCGGCCCTGCCCCAGGTCACCGTCGACGGGGCTCCGTGGACGAGCAAGGGCGGCTGGGACCATTTCGGTTCGATCGAGGACGCCCAGTAGATTCCCGGGCATGACCGCAACCACCGCCGTACCGCCCCGCGTGCTCACCGTCGCCGGATCCGACTCCGGCGGCGGTGCGGGCATCCAGGCCGACCTGAAGACGATGCTGGCCCTCGGCACCCACGGCATGAGCGTGCTGACCGCGGTGACCGCCCAGAACTCGCTGGGGGTGCAGGGGGCCTGGGAGTTGCCGGTGGAGGCCGTGCGCGCCCAGTACCGCAGCGTCGTCGACGACATGGGCGTCCAGGCCGTGAAGACCGGCATGCTGTCCTCGGCCGCCCTCGTGGAGACGGTGGCCGCGCTCCTCGCGGACACCGGCGCCCCCGTGGTCGTCGACCCGGTCGGGGTCTCCAAGCACGGTGACGCGCTGCTCGCCGCCGAGGCCCTGGACTCCGTACGGACGCGGCTGCTGCCCGTCGCGACGGTGGCCACCCCCAACCTCGACGAGGTGACCCAGCTCACCGGCATCGAGGTGACCGATGAGGCCGCCATGCGCGGGGCCGCCGAAGCGGTGCTCTCCTTCGGGCCGCGCTGGGTGGTCGTGAAGGGCGGTCACCTGCCCGGCGAGGCCGTGGACCTGCTGACGGACGGCAGCGAGGAACACTGGCTGCGCGCGCCCAGGCTCGACAACCGGCACACCCACGGCACCGGCTGCACCCTGGCCTCCGCGATCGCCTGCGGACTCGCCCGGGGCCAGGACGTGCCGACCGCGGTGAGGGGCGCGAAGGCGTACGTCACCGGCGCGATACGGGCGGGCTTCGCGCTGGGCGGCGGGATCGGCCCCGTCGACCACGGCTGGCTCACCCGCGCGGGCACGACCGCCTGAGGAGCACCGCGGCGGCGGAACCACCGCGGCGGAGCACAGCAAAAAGCCGGTCCACCGAAGGGGACCGGCTTTTTGGGCAACCGGAAGGCTGCGCTACGACGGGGACGTCAGCGCGCGACCTTGCCGGCCTTGATGCACGAGGTGCAGACGTTGAGCCGCTTCGGCGTCCGACCGACCACGGCACGCACGCGCTGGATGTTGGGATTCCAGCGACGGGACGTACGGCGGTGCGAGTGCGAAATGCTGTTGCCGAAGCTCGGCCCCTTGCCGCAAACGTCGCAGTTGGCAGCCACGGGTCACTCCAAAGACTTCAGATGCACTTACAGTGAATTCCGGCACGCCGGAATCATTTTACTGAAGTGGCGGTACCGGAGGAATGTCCCGACTCTCGTCGGGCAACCGGAGCAGCATACAACGCCTGCTTCGGAGATACGAAACTACCACGGGTCGCCGGCTCACCCGCCCCGCCCCTGTCCCCGGCGGCCGCCCCGCGCAGGGCTAACCTGCGGTGCAGTCCGCCCCCGGCCGCCCCAAGGAGGACCAACGGTGCCGCAACCCCCCGACGACCTGGACGCCGTCGCGGTGCGCACCTGGTGCTCCCTGGCCCTGGAGGCCCTGGGGCGCGAGCGCCGGGCGATCGACGCGATCAACGTCTTCCCGGTCGCCGACGGGGACACCGGCACGAACCTCTACCTGACCGTCGAGTCGGCGGCGGCGGCCGTCGAAGCCGTGTTCGCCGCCCACGAGACGGGTACCACCACGCCCACCCCCGCCGACGCCGTACGCGCCATGGCGCACGGGGCGCTGATCGGCGCCCGGGGGAACTCCGGCACCATCCTGGCCCAGCTGCTGCGAGGCATGGCGGGGGTGCTCGCCGAGGCGGGTGACGCCGACCATCTGCGCGGGGCACTGACCGAGGCGGCCGCCGCCGCGCGGCAGGCCGTCGCCCACCCCGTGGAGGGC
>NZ_JBEXWB010000162.1:0-13722 GCF_040629645.1 Streptomyces sp. NPDC005899
TGCTGGCGGCCGTGGCGATCGCGGCGGCGGCGGTCGGCGGCGGCACCGCCACCCTCGTCGGCGAACTCGCCGGGGGCGGCTCGAACGGGCCGGGTTCCGGCGGCGTCGTCAACGGCACCACCGTCTCGCGGAGCAACGCGGGCACGGTCTCCGGGGTCGCGGCGGCCGTCTCCCCCGCGATCGTCGAGATCAGCGCGAGCTCCTCGGCCGGTGACGCCACCGGCTCGGGTGTCGTCATCACCTCGGACGGCGAGATCGTCACCAACAACCACGTCGTCTCCGGCGCCTCCCGGATCAAGGTGGCTCTCAGCACCGGCACGTCGTACACCGCCGACGTCGTCGGCACGGACGCCGACAAGGACCTGGCCCTCATCAAGCTCCGGGGGGCGAGTGGGCTGAAGACGGCCACGCTCGGCGACTCCTCGTCGGTCGCCGTCGGCGACCAGGTCGTGGCGATCGGATCCCCCGAAGGCCTGACCGGCACGGTCACCAGCGGCATCGTCTCCGCACTCGACCGCGACGTCACCGTCGCCAAGGACGACGAGCAGGACCAGCCGCAACAGCAGCAGGGCGGCGGCAACTGGCCGTTCGAGTTCGGCGGGCAGCAGTTCAACGGCGACACGGGCACGTCCAGGACCACGTACAAGGCCATCCAGACCGACGCCTCGCTCAACCCCGGCAACTCCGGTGGCGCGCTCATCAACATGAAGGGCGAGATCATCGGTATCAACTCCGCCATGTACTCGCCCACTTCGGCCAGTGGTTCCGGCAGTTCGGGGGCGGGCAGCGTGGGCCTCGGCTTCGCCATCCCCGTCGACACCGTCAAGGCCGACCTGGACGCCCTGCGCTCCGGCGACGGCTCCTGACGGCTCCTGCCCGCCCGGCGCCCCGGTCCGCACCGGCCGGCGGCCACCGGTGCCGTGCCGCCACGCCGCCGCACGAGGGCCGTGCGAGGCTGGGAGCACACGGACACAGCCCCGGAGCACCCGGAGAACCGGTCACGGAACGGAAGAGGACGACGAAGCGATGAACCCCGCCGAAGACGGTCCCCAGCGCGTCCTGATCGTCGACGACGAACCCGCGGTGCGTGAGGCCCTCCAGCGCAGCCTCGCCTTCGAGGGCTACGGCACGGAGGTCGCCGTGGACGGCTACGACGCCCTCGCCAAGGCGGAGTCGTACGCCCCCGACCTCATCGTCCTGGACATCCAGATGCCCCGCATGGACGGCCTCACCGCCGCCCGGCGCATCCGGTCCGCCGGCTCCACCACGCCCATCCTGATGCTCACCGCCCGCGACACCGTGGGCGACCGGGTCACCGGCCTGGACGCCGGCGCCGACGACTACCTCGTCAAGCCCTTCGAGCTCGACGAGCTCTTCGCCCGCATCCGGGCCCTGCTGCGCCGCAGCTCCTACGCGGCCACGGCGGGCGGCGCCGTCCCCGACGACGACGTGCTCTCCTTCGCCGACCTCCGCATGAACCTCAGCACCCGCGAGGTCACCCGCGGCACCCGCCGGGTCGAGCTGACCCGCACCGAGTTCACGCTGCTGGAGATGTTCCTGGCCCACCCCCGGCAGGTCCTGACGCGCGAGCAGATCCTGAAGGCCGTCTGGGGCTTCGACTTCGAACCCAGCTCCAACTCGCTGGACGTGTACGTGATGTACCTGCGCCGCAAGACGGAGGCCGGTGGCGAGCCGCGCCTCGTCCACACCGTGCGGGGCGTCGGATACGCGCTGCGGTCCGGCGGCGGTGAGGGGTGAGCGCCCTGGTGCACCGGCTGCGCGCGCTGCCGCTGCGTTCCCGGCTCGCCCTGCTGGTCGCCCTGGCCGTCGCCGTCGCGGTGGCGGCGGTCGCGGCGGCGTGCTGGTTCGTGACACGCGAGCAGCTGGGCAGCCGGCTGGACAGCTCCCTGCGCAACTCCCCGCAGGCCGACAGGTCCCTGGTGGAGAACCTCCTCGCCAACTGCCGGGGCACCGGCCGCGATCCCGTGCGGTCCCCGGGCTCCTACGCCCTGCAGATCATCGACGCCTCGGGCAAGGTCTGCGAGGCCCCGGGCTCCACCCCCATCGACCCCACGGACGCCGATCTGGCCGTGGCCACCGGGGCCCGCCGCGACACCCTGCACTCCGCCACCGACGCGGACGGCGAGCGGATGCGGGTCTACACCTACGGCCTCGAACTGCGTCCCTCCGGGGAGATCTACGCGGTGTCCGTCGCCCGGCCCGAGAGCGAGGTCACCGACCCGCTCTCCACCCTCGCCTGGGTCCTCGCCCTCGTCTCCGGCATCGGGGCCGTCGGCGCCGGCGCCGCCGGGTTGTGGGTCGCCCGCACGGGCCTGCGCCCCGTCGACGACCTGGCCCGCGCCGTCGCGCACGTGGCCGAGACCGAGGACCTGACCGTCCGGATCCCCGCCGAGGGCGAGGACGAGATCGCCCGCCTCTCCCGCTCCTTCAACTCCATGACCAGCTCCCTGGCCACCTCCCGCGACCGCCAGGCACAGCTCATCGCGGACGCCGGCCACGAGCTGCGCACCCCGCTCACCTCGCTCCGCACGAACATCGAACTGCTCGCCCGCAGTGACGACACCGGCCGGGCCATCCCGCCCGACGACCGCAGGGCGCTGATGGCGTCGGTCAAGGCCCAGATGACCGAGCTGGCCGCCCTCATCGGCGATCTCCAGGAGCTCTCCCGCCCCGACGCCGCCCAGCCCGGCCCCCTCCAGGTCGTCGCCCTGCACGACATCACCCGGGCCGCCCTGCGGCGTGCCCGGCTGCGCGGCCCCGAGCTGACCGTCGACGCCGAGCTGGCCCCCTGGTACGTACGCGCCGAACCGGCGGCACTGGAGCGGGCGGTCGTGAACGTGCTGGACAACGCGGTGAAGTTCAGCCCGCCCGGCGGGACGATCGACGTCGTGCTGCACCGGGGCGAACTGACCGTACGCGATCACGGACCCGGCATTCCGGCCGAGGAACTCCCGCACGTCTTCGACCGCTTCTGGCGCTCCCCGTCCGCCCGGCAGCTCCCCGGCTCCGGCCTCGGCCTGTCCATCGTGGCCCGCACGGTCCGCAACGCGGGCGGCGACGTCACGCTGCGCCCCGCGGGCGAGGGCGGCGGCACCGTGGCGTCGATCCGCCTCCCCGGAGCGCCCCAGCCGCCGCCGGAGCTGTGAGGCCTTCCCCTCACGCCGCCGGGTTGTGCCTGATCAGCGCCTCGACGAGCCCGGAGCGGGTGGCAGGGTAGTCCAGGGGGACGATGCCGAGGCCGGTCCGGCCCGCCGCCCAGGACCCGTCCAGGAAGGCGTGGACCTGGGGGTTGAGCCGGTCCGCGTTCCACCGGGGAGGCATCAGCGCGGACGTGGACACGTAGTTGACGAAGAGCTTCCCCGGCTGCTCGGCCGCCCTGCGGAACTGTGCTTCGACCTTCGGGTACTTGGCGAACGGCTCCGCCATGTAGTCGTCCTGGATGTCGAACAGCTGGGGGGCGGCGTACCGGACCCCGGGCAGGCCGCCGTTGTCGGCGAGCAGCACCACCTTGCCCCGGGCCTCGCCCAGGGTGGGGAGCGCGGTGTCCAGGTGGAACAGGGACCGCCAGCCCTTGGCGTCGAGGTAGAGGTCGAAGATCCGGCGGAAGGCGGCGTCGCTCTCCTCGGAGTACTCCTGCTTGACCCGCATCAGCACGGTCTCGCCCGGCCGGGCGGCCAGGAAGTCCCGGCAGGCGATCAGGACGTCCCCGAACATGAGGTTCTGGAAGGAGGCCCCGTGATGGATCGCGAAGGAGTCGCCGGTGATCCGGCAGCGCACGTCGAGGAAGCGGATGCCGCTCTCCAGCTGCTCCGCGACCGTGGTGTTCTGGCATGCGCTCCAGGGGCCGCCGTACCGGGCGCCGGAGTCGTGCGAGCCCGGGATCGTCAGGCGTTGCAACGCGGTCGTGCCGGGGATCGCGACCATCCAGTCCCGCGTGGTGCGGGGGGCCGTACGCGTGGCCGCGACGGCGGGTCCGGTCCCGATGATCGCGGTGGCGGACACGGCGAAGGCGCCGGCGAGGAAGTGGCGACGCGTTCCGGTGTACGGGCTCATACGGGAGTGCCTCCGGCGTCGGTGGGGAGTCGGCCCCCCGAGTGTGACCTGTACGCGTCACCTCCGACAGGGGGCGGCACCCCCGGCCCCCGGAAACGATGGCGGGGGCGGTGCGCCTTTCGGCCACCGCCCCCGCCACCACGCCGCGCGCGGACGCTACTTCAGGATCGTGATCCGGTCCGTGGCCGGCGGGGCCAGCGGCGTGGAGGCCGTGGAGTGCGCCGCCAGGTAGGCGTTGAAGAGGTCCAGGTCGGACGGGCCGACCAGCTTGTTCGTGCCCTGGCCGAGGGCCGCGAAGCCGTCGCCGCCGCCCGCGAGGAACTCGTTCATCGCGACGCGGTACGTCTTCGCCGGGTCGATCGCCTCACCGTTCAGCCGGACCGAGTCCGCGACGACCCGGTCGGCGCCCGACTTCGTCATGTCCAGGGTGTAGGTGAGGCCCCTCGACACCTGAAGGATCTTCGGCGACGCCTCGTTGGATCCGCTGACCTGCTGCTTCAGCGCGGTGACCAGCTGGGCGCCGGTCAGGTCGACGACGTTCATCATGTTGGTGAACGGCTGGACGGTGAAGGCCTCGCCGTACGTCACCACCCCGTCGCCCTCGCTCCCGGACGCGGCGTACACCAGGTCGGAGCGGATACCGCCCGGGTTCATGAACGCGACGACGGCGCCGCCCTTGTCCGCGGGGGCCAGGCCCTCCAGCTGCGCGTCGGCGATCAGGTTGCCGAGAGGCTTCTCCGGGGCCGTGGAGCCGCGGCCGTTGATGTCGGCGGAGATGAAGCCCTGGGGGCGGCCCGCGATGGGTGCGGCGAGCGTGTTCCAGCGGGCGATCAGCGCCGTCATGTCGGAGGCCTTGGCCTGGTCCCGGCCGACGATGTGGTTCGCCGAGCTCACCGACGTACGCACGATGTCCTTGGTGCGCCGGTCGTAGGTGAGGGTCGTGTCCGTGTAGAGCTTGCCGAACGACGAGGCCGAGGTGACCATCCGGGGCTTCCCGGACGGGTCCGGAACCGTGCAGACGTACGCCTGGTGGGTGTGGCCCGTGACCAGGGCGTCGACCTTCGGGGTGATGCCCTTGGCGATGTCCACGATCGGCCCGGAGATGCCGTCACCGGCGCCGGGGCTGTCGCAGTCGTAGTTGTACGAGGAGGAGGCCGGCGCCCCGCCCTCGTGGATCAGCGCGACGATGGACTTGACGCCCTGGCGGTCCAGCTCCTTGGCGTACTTGTTGACCGTCTCGATCTCGTCGTGGAACTTCAGGCCCTTGACGCCGTTTGCGGTGACGATGTTCGGCGTGCCCTCCAGGGTCACCCCGATGAAGCCGATCTTGACACCGTTCTTCTTCCAGACGGTGTACGGCTTGAGGACCGGCCTGCCGGTCTTCTCGGCGGTGACGTTGGCGGCGAGGTAGGGGAAGTCCGCCCCCTGGAACTTCCTGCCCTTCTCGTAGCAGCCCTCCACCGGGTGGCAGCCGCCGTCCTGGAGACGGCCGAGCTCCACGGCCCCCTCGTCGAACTCGTGGTTGCCGACCGACGTCACGTCGAGGTCGAGCTTGTTCAGCGCCTCGATGGTCGGCTCGTCGTGGAAGAGCCCCGACAGCAGCGGACTGGCACCGACCATGTCGCCGCCGGCCGCGGTGACGGAGTACGGGTGACCCTTGCGCGCGGTGCGCAGCGAGGTCGCGAGGTACTCGACGCCACCGGCCGGAACGGACTTCACCGTGCCGTCGGCCTGCGTCTCGCCGACCGCGCCGGCCGAGCCCGCCGGCGGCTCCAGGTTGCCGTGGAGGTCGTTGAAGGAGAGGAGCTGGACATCGACGGTACGGGCCGGGTGGCCGTGGCCGTGGCCGTTGCCGTGTCCGCGGTCATGGGCACCGGCCGGCAGCGCGGCGACGAGCGCGCCCACGGTGGCCAGCCCGGCCGCGGCGGCAAGCACCCGCCGGGGCACACGGTTCTTCTGCGGAGTCGCTGACATCGGTCCCCTTGTGAGTATCTGGATCCTGCGTGCGGCAGCCTAGGGTCAACGCGCGTAGCGCGACAGACGTTTGTGGTTACGAAGTGGTTGCCGCCCGATCAGAAAGGGGTCGATCACCCGGAGAGCGTACATATCCCCGCAGAAACGTCACCCCGCGCCAAACCCTTGTCCCGCAGGCGCCCCCACCGCCCCGCCCGCTCCCCGTACGCTCGTATCCATGACGACAGACGTACCCCTCCCCGCCCCCGGACGTGCGATCCAGACCCTCGACGCACTCACCCCCGAGCAGGCCGACGCCGTGCTGGCCCTGCTCGCCGAGGCCGCCGGGACCGATGGCAGGCAGGCCGTCTCCGAGCAGGGCCGGCTCCAGCTCCGGGGCGGGCACCGCGAGGGCGTGCGGCACCTCCTGCTGAGCGCCGACGGTGTGCTCGCCGGGTACGCGCAAATGGAGGACACCGACCCCGTGGAGGCACCCGCAGCCGAACTCGTCGTGCACCCCGCCCACCGCGGGCACGGGCACGGGCGGGCCCTGGGGGCGGCCCTCCTCGCCGCGACCGGCAAGCGGCTCCGGGTCTGGGCCCACGGCGGCAGGTCCTCCGCCCGGCACCTCGCGCAGGTCCTCGGCCTCTCCCTCTTCCGCGAACTGCGCCAGCTGCGACGGCCCTTGGAGCCGCTCGACGTCGCGGAGCCGACCCTGCCCCCGGGCGTCACCGTCCGCACCTTCGTGCCCGGCCAGGACGACGCGGCCTGGCTCGCCGCCAACGGCGCCGCCTTCGCCCACCACCCCGAGCAGGGCTCCCTCACCCAGCGGGACCTGGACGACCGCAAGGCCGAGCCGTGGTTCGACCCGAAGGGCTTCTTCCTCGCCGAGCGCGACGGCGAGGTCATCGGCTTCCACTGGACGAAGGTCCACGCCGAGGAGAACCTCGGCGAGGTCTACGCCGTCGGCATCCGGCCCGACGCCCAGGGCGGCGGACTCGGCAAGGCGCTCACCGCGATCGGGCTGCGCCACCTGGCGGCCCAGGGCCTGCCCACCGCGATGCTCTACGTCGACGCCGACAACCTTGCCGCCCTCGCCGTGTACGAGCGCATGGGCTTCGTCACCCACGAGACGGACCTGATGTACCGCACGGAGTCCTGATCGGCGATCAGCACGACCCGGGGCGGCGTCACTTGACGCCGCCCCTCTCTTACGACACCCTTTCACTACTCAATTAGTGAAAGGGTGGTGAACATGGCAGAGTCCGCAGCGGTCGAGTTCCGCATCGACCGGCGCAGCGGCGTCGCCACCTACCTCCAGATCGTGCAGCAGACCAAACAAGCCCTGCGCCTGGGTGTACTGGAACCGGGCGACCGGCTACCGACGGCCCGCGAGGTCGTGGAGGCCACGGCCATCAACCCCAACACCGTGCTCAAGGCCTACCGCGAGCTGGAACGCGAAGGCCTCGTCGAGGCCCGCCGGGGCCTCGGCACCTTCGTCCGCCGCACGCTGGGCAGCGCCGCCGTCACCACCGACGCACCACTGCGCGACGAACTCACCGACTGGGCCCGCCGGGCACGCACGGCCGGTCTCGACAAGGACGACGTGCACGCGCTCTTCACCGCCGTACTGGACAGCACCTTCGAAAGGGAACCGGACGCATGACAGGCGCCGCGATCGAGGCGAACGGCCTCGGTATGACCTACGGGCGAAAGCGCGGGTGGGCGCTGCGCGACTGCTCGTTCCGGCTGCCCACCGGACGGATATGCGCCCTCGTCGGGCCCAACGGCGCCGGGAAGTCCACGCTGCTCTCCCTGGCGGCCGGCCTGCTGCGACCCACCGAGGGCACGCTGCGGATCCTCGGGTCCGCGGACCCCGCCCGGACCCGCACCCGGATCGCGTACGTCTCCCAGGACAAGCCCCTGTACCCGTAGCTCACCGTGGCCGACACCCTGTGGGCCGGCCGGCAGCTCAACCCCGCCACCTGGGACCGCGCGACCGCCGACCGGGTCGCCGGCCCCCTGCCGCAGGACGCCAGGGTCCGTACCCTCTCGGGCGGGCAGCGCACCCGGCTCGCCCTCGCCCTCGCACTCGGCAAGCGTCCCGAGCTGTTGCTGCTGGACGAGCCGATGGCCGACCTCGACCCGCTCGCCCGCCACCGGCTGATGGGCGTCCTGATGGCCGAGGCCGCCGAGCACGCCACCACCATCGTGATGTCGTCGCACATCCTCACCGAGCTGGAAGGTGCCTGCGACTACGTCCTGCTCGTCGACGGCGGCCGCGTCCGCCTCGGCGGTGGGCACGACGACATCGTCGCCGCGCACGCCGTCCTCACCGGACACGTCCGCGACCTCGCCCCGCACACCGTCGTCGAGTCCCGCACGGCGGGACGCCAGCTCACCGCACTCGTACGGAGGCAAGGACCGGTGGACACCACCGCGTGGGACGTCACCACCCCCTCCCTGGAGGAACTGCTGCTGGCCCACCTCCGCTCACCGGACGCACCACCCCTCCTCACCCCGAGCGCGTGCGCCCAGGAGGAGGTGGACGCGGCATGACGGCACCCGCCCTCCCACGCGTTCCGCTCCGCCACTCCGTCCGGGTCGTCGCACGGCAGCACCGCCTGGCCGTGCGCCTCACGGGCGGCCTCGCTCTGGCCGCCGTCATCGGCCTCGTCGCCGTCGCCCTGTGGTCGTCCCACCTCACCGACGCCTTCGAGGCGGGCCCGTGCTCGGTGGAGGGCGACCCGGGCAGGGACTGCTACCGGCCCGTCCGCGAGCACCTGGACACCATGCTGGGACTCAGCCGGGTCTTCGACGTGACGGGAACAGCCCTCATCGCCCTCCCGGTGGTACTCGGCGCCTTCGTCGCGGGCCCGATGATCGCGCGGGAACTGGAGAGCGGCACCTACCGGCTGTCGTGGACCCAGTCGGTGTCGCCCTCACGCTGGCTGACCGCCAAACTGGCCGTACCGGCCGTCCTGGCGCTGTCCGGTGTCACCGTGCTCACGGCCGTCCTCGCCCGGGCCCGGTCCGGCACGCACGCCGTGTACCCCGCCAACTGGTACGAACCCGGCGTGTTCGCGGCCTCGGGCGTCGTCCCTCTCGCCTACACG
This sequence comes from Streptomyces sp. NPDC005899, assembly GCF_040629645.1. Classification (NCBI taxonomy): domain Bacteria; kingdom Bacillati; phylum Actinomycetota; class Actinomycetes; order Kitasatosporales; family Streptomycetaceae; genus Streptomyces; species Streptomyces sp. NPDC005899. The sequence continues at coordinate 9,144 of NZ_JBEXWB010000162.1, forward strand.
GCGTTCGGACTGTGCACCGGCGCCCTGGCCGGCCTGCTGGTGCGCCGCACCGTACCCGCGCTGACCGCGGCCACGCTCGTCACCGCGGCGGTGGTCGCGGCCCTCGTCGAGCTCCGCGGCAGCCTGTGGCCCCTGAGGACACGGGCGGGCACCCCGCAGGAGATCAGCGCCCTGTACGACGACTCCTGGATCATCGACAGCGGCCGGACCACCGCGGACGGCGCACGGGTCTCGTTCGACACGTGCTGGCAGCCGGTGTCCGAACACCCCGCCTGCCTGGCGGGCCGGACCGTCACCGGCAACTGGGCGAGCCACCACCCCGCCTCCCACTTCTGGCCCCTCCAGCTCGTCGAGACGGGCATCCTCCTGGCCCTCTCCGCCCTGGCCCTCGCCCTCGCCTTCCGGGTGCTGCGCCGCAGCCACGGCTGAGAGACCCGGCCGGCGTCCGGGTTCCGGGGGAATCCCGGACGCCGGCCGGGCATCACACACGGTGAGCGGGGGAGCGAGCCCGCAGCCGCACCCTGTACGTCATGTCGCCGTTACCGGCCATTCAGACACGCTTGCGATCCTCACGTAATGCAGCCAGCTGTGCCCACCCCCCGCAACGGGAGAGGCCGGGGTTCGCCGTCCGCGCCCGCTTCTTCCGCGATCTTCAACGGCTCCGACGCGCCTGAGGAGCCTAAGGCGCGGAAGAATAGGTCCATGAGCCAGCAGCCCGAGGTCCCGGTCCAGCCCGCCCAGCCGTCCGTCGGCTCCCTCGCGGCCCACCGGCCACAGGCCGTCGCCGGGCGCTCACCGGCGTCCGCCGACCTCTCCACGGCCGGCGGCCTCGGTCCCGACCTGGCCAGCGACGCGGACGCGTACGAACCCGGCGCCGACGGCGACGAACTGCCGCAGGGCCGCTTCCTGGACCGCGAGCGCAGTTGGCTCGCGTTCAACGAACGCGTGCTGGAACTGGCCGAGGACCCCACCACACCCCTGCTCGAGCGGGCCAACTTCCTCGCGATCTTCGCCTCGAACCTGGACGAGTTCTTCATGGTCCGGGTCGCCGGGCTCAAGCGCCGCATCGCCACCGGCGTCGCCACCCGCTCCGCGTCCGGGCTGCAGCCCCGCGAGGTCCTCGACCTGATCTGGACCCGCTCCCGCGAGCTCATGGCCCGGCACGCCGCCTGCTACCAGCAGGACGTCGCGCCCGCCCTGTCCGACGAGGGCATCCACCTGGTCCGCTGGCCCGAACTGACCGAGAAGGAACAGGCCCGCCTCTTCACCTTCTTCCGGCAGCGGGTGTTCCCCGTGCTGACCCCACTGGCCGTGGACCCGGTGCACCCCTTCCCGTACATCTCCGGCCTCTCGCTCAACCTCGCCGTCGTGGTGCGCAACCCGGTCAGCGGGCACCGCCACTTCGCCCGCGTCAAGGTGCCCCCGCTGCTGACCCGCTTCCTGGAGGCGTCGCCGCAGCGCTACGTCCCCATCGAGGACATCATCGCGGCCCATCTCGAGGAGCTCTTCCCGGGCATGGAGGTCCTCGCGCACCACATGTTCCGCGTCACCAGGAACGAGGACCTCGAGGTCGAGGAGGACGACACCGAGAACCTCCTGCAAGCCCTGGAGAAGGAGCTCATGCGGCGCCGCTTCGGCCCGCCGGTCCGCCTGGAGGTCGAGGAGTCCATCGACCCGTACGTCCTCGACCTCCTCGTACGCGAACTGAACATCTCCGAGACGGAGCTCTACCCGCTGCCCGGCCCGCTCGACCTGACCGGACTGTTCGGCATAGCGTCCCTGGACCGGCCGGAGCTGAAGTACCCCAAGTTCATCGCGGGCACCCACCGCGACCTCGCCGAGGTCGAATCGGCCTCCGCACCCGACGTCTTCGCCGCCCTGCGCGAACGCGACGTGCTCCTGCACCACCCGTACGACTCCTTCTCGACCTCCGTCCAGGCGTTCCTGGAACAGGCGGCGGGCGACCCGGACGTCCTCGCGATCAAACAGACCCTGTACCGCACCTCCGGCGACTCGCCGATAGTGGACGCCCTCATCGACGCCGCCGAATCCGGCAAGCAGGTCCTCGTCCTCGTCGAGATCAAGGCACGTTTCGACGAACAGGCCAACATCAAGTGGGCCCGCAAGCTGGAGGAGGCCGGCTGCCACGTCGTCTACGGACTCGTCGGCCTCAAGACCCACTGCAAGCTCTCCCTCGTCGTCCGGCAGGAGGGCGACACCCTGCGCCGCTACTCCCACGTCGGCACCGGCAACTACCACCCCAAGACGGCCCGGCTGTACGAGGACCTCGGCCTGCTCACCGCCGACCCCCAGGTCGGCGCGGACCTCTCCGACCTCTTCAACCGGCTCTCCGGATACTCGCGCCGCGAGACCTACCGCCGACTGCTCGTCGCCCCCAAGTCCCTGCGCGACGGCCTGATAGCCCGCATCAACAAGGAGATCACCCACCACCGGGCCGGCCGGCCCGCCTACGTCCGCATCAAGGTCAACTCGATGGTCGACGAGGCGATCATCGACGCCTGCTACCGGGCCGGACAGGCGGGCGTACCGGTCGACATCTGGGTACGGGGCATCTGCGCGATCCGCCCCGGAGTCAGCGGGCTCTCCGAGAACGTCCGGGTCCGCTCGATACTGGGCCGGTTCCTCGAACACTCACGGGTCTTCGCCTTCGGCAACGGCGGCGAACCCGAAGTCTGGTTCGGCAGCGCCGACATGATGCACCGAAACCTCGACCGCAGGATCGAAGCACTGGTCCGCGTCACCGACCCCGCGCATCGCGCCGCGCTCAGCAGGCTCCTGGAAACAGGCATGTCCGACACCACGTCCTCCTGGCACCTGGGCCCCGACGGCAACTGGACCCGGCACGCCACGGACGCGGACGGCCAGCCGCTGCGGCACGTGCAGGAGATGCTCATCGACGCCCGGAGGCGCCGGCGTGCGACACCCTGACCACCACCCCACCACGACACTGTCCACGGACACCGTCCTCGCCCCCTACCTCCGTGCGCAGGCCGCGGCCTTCCTCCGCGGCCTGCGCCTGCACCGTGAGCACAGCGCCCCCACGGACGCCGGCACCCAGGGGGCCGAGGAGGCCGTCGCGGCGCTGCGGCACGCCGCACGCCGCATCAGCGGCACACTCCACACCTTCCGCGGCGCGCTCGACCCGGCCTGGGCCGACCAGCTCCGCACCGAACTGACCTGGCTCTCCGGCACCCTGGCCCGCGAACACGCGTACGCCACCCGGCTCGAACGGCTCCTGGAGGCCCTGCACCGGCTCTCGGGCGCCACGCTCCCGCCGCCCCGCACCCCCGCCGGCGCCACCGAGCGGGCGGCACTCGGGGTCGGCGCGGCCCGGGCGGGGGCGCTCCTGGAACGCCGGCTGACCCTCGCCCGGACCCGCGCCCACTCGGCGGCGCTCCAGGCACTCGGCTCCTCCCGCTTCCACGCCGTGGCCGACGCCGTGGCCCTGCTCGCCTCCGACGTGCCCCTCGCGCCCACGGACCCGGCGGCGGAGCCGCCGCACACCCCGGCGAAACTCGCCGAGGAACGCCTGCTCGCCGCGGTGGCCACCCTGCCGCCCGACGAGACCGCGGAGCCCTACAACGAGGCGCACGACGCCCTCTGGCACCAGGCCCGCCTGCTGCTCCGGCTCCACCGGTACGCCCACGAGGTGGTCCACGGCGCACCCGACCCGGTGCTGACCGGATCGGGACGCGCGCTCGACCTCCACAGGGACGCCGCCGAGGCGGCCGGGGCCGCGTCGGCCGCGGCCGGCACCCCCCGGATCGCCCCGGCGACGGCGTACGCCCTGGGCGTGCTCCACGCCGATCAGCGGCACGAGGTGGAGGCGGCACGCACCCGCTTCCGCGAGACCTGGCCGTACGCGGCGGCCGTGACATGAGCGACCCCGTACGCGCGGCGGGCTGCGTCCTGTGGCGTCACTCCCCGCACGGCGGGGGCATGGAGATCTGCCTGGTCCACCGCCCCCGCTACGACGACTGGTCCTACCCGAAGGGCAAGCTGAAGGCGGGCGAGACCCCGCTCGAGGCCGCCGTGCGGGAAGTCCTGGAGGAGACCGGCCACCACTGCGTGCCGGGCGCCGTACTGCCCACGGCCCACTACACGGCCAAGGGCCGCCCGAAAGAGGTCAGCTACTGGGCCGCCGAGGCGACAGGGGGCACCTTCGTGCCCGGCGACGAGGTCGACCGGCTCGCGTGGCTCTCCCCGTCCGCGACCCGCAACCGCCTCACCCGCCCCGGCGACCGAGCCCAACTGGACGCCTTCCTCAGCACCCCACCCACACCCTGACCCCGCCCACCCCACGGAACCGGCCCCTCGGGCAAGCGGAAGAAACCCCCGCAGACACCCGCCGGCCGGTTCCGGGGCGTGCAGGAGGGCCCCCGGACAGCCGCACGAGCCACACGCCCACCCCAGCCCGCGCCCACACGCACCAACCGCCCCGCAGAGGCAATGCGAAGAACCCCCGCAGACGCCCGACGGCCGGTTCGGGGGCGTGCAGGAGGGTCCCCGCAGGGCGGCGAACACAATCCCGGCCACCCCCACGTGCAACCGGAAACGT